>JAKBCD010000005.1:14241-15981 GCA_021808205.1 Pseudomonadota bacterium
ATCGCCATCGAGGCTGCGATGGTCGCGGGCTCGAAACAGCATAGGAGAATTGACATGGCTACCATCGGAACCTTCAAGAAAGCCGGCAATGAAATCCACGGCGAAATTGTGACCTTGAGCGTGCAGACGAAGAATGTGCGCATCGTGCCTGAAGCCAACCGCAGCAACGACAATGCACCCAGCCATCGCGTGTACGTTTCAAGGGCTGAGATCGGGGCTGGATGGTCGCGGCGCTCCGCCGAGGGGCGCGATTATATCTCGGTCAAGCTGGATGACCCGAGCTTCAGTGCACCGATTTACGCCAACCTCTTCGACGATGAAGGCGGCGAGGGCTACAGCCTCATCTGGTCGCGCAGCCGCAAGCAAAACGGGGAGTAAGAACCAGATGAACCCCGCCCGGCGATGCCGGGCGGGGGAGTGTTTTGAAAACTGACGGGAACTTTTGCGGGAAGCATTGACGTCGGCCGAGAGATCAAAAAGCTCTTGATAAGAAGAACGCAGCTTTTTGAAAAAAGCTGCACCAAAAACTTCTCGATTTAGGGGAGTAGCTTGGGCCGAACCCTGCCGGGCGGCGTTTTGGTCGTCACGCAGGATAAGCTGCCATCCCTGTGCCATGCGTCGATGATGGCTAAACTTCGATCCCACCCGCGAGAGAAGCGGTTGTGGCAAGGCTGCCACCATTTCCGGCGGCAGCCGTTCCTGCGGGCTTATCCTTCGAGGATGTCGCGTTTCTTTTGCAGATATTCCTCGCGGTTGATCTCGCCACGCGCATAGCGTTCATCGAGCGCATGTAGCCCCGCTGAATTTGCCCGGTTATGCGGCATTGGTTGTTGCGGCGGATGTGCCGTCCAGGCGGACGCACGGAAGATGAACACCAGTAGCGCAACGACGATAACTGCGCCAAAAATCATCATGATCCAACCGCCTCCACCATATCCCATCATGGGGCCGCCGCCCCAGCCGCCCATCATCCACGGCCCCGGGCCGTAACCAGTCCAGCCTGGGCCGGTAATAGCCGTTGGGGGCGCCGATGAATCCGCCAATGCCGCCGGCGTGGTTGCGGCCAGCGCCAAAGCCGCCGCCGCAATGTTACGAAGAGTCGTTTTCATGAACTCGCTCCTTGTCTCTCGTGAAAAATTTACCAGCCTGGTTTCAGACATAGCGCACCTCCGTCATCATGCCGGCCGCCATGTGGTAGAGATTATGGCAATGGAACAGCCAGCGCCCGGGGTTATTGGCATCGAAGGCAATGCGCATCAGGGTCATCGGCGGCACCAATACGGTGTCGCGCATGGCGCCCGGGAGTGGGTGGCCATCGATGGCGAGAACCTGAAAATGATGCCCGTGCAGATGCATCGGATGCGCCATCATACTGTGGTTGAAGATGTCAAATGCCACGCGCTCGCCTTGCTTCACCTGCAAGGGATCATGGTTTTTCCAGGTCTTGCCATTGATCGTCCAATCGTACGCCGCCATGCTGCCGGCGAGCACCACCCGATGCACGCGGTCGACCGGCCGGCTGGTGAGTGGCGCCTGCGCCCGCAGATAAGCTTCCAGCGAGATACCACAAGCCCCCGCCGCCGCGTTCGCCCGTGGGCTGATTTTCAGGATTGGTGCGGCGGGTGTGGCGAGGATAATGCCCGTGCGGGCGACATCGCCTTCACGCTGCGCGAGGATGGGATAGGCGCCATCACCGGCGGGCAGAGCCAAGAGCAGGTCCAGCCGCTGGCCCTGTGCCAC
>JAKBCD010000372.1 GCA_021808205.1 Pseudomonadota bacterium
GATAAGAATGCCGGTTTGGGTGAGGCGTTTGCCAGCCAACGCGGCGAGGCGGGCCTTCAAGGGCTCTGGCAGGGTGGTGTTGGCCGCCAGGTTGAACCGCAGCTGCACCGCGGTGGAAACCTTATTGACGTTCTGCCCGCCGGGGCCGGTGGCAGGCGTAAAAAATTCCTCCAGATCAGTATCATTGATCTGGAGGTTGCTTGTAACCGGTATCAACATCGGAGCCTCTCTTGAAACGGCTCCGGCGCGAAATCAGGCGGCCTTGGCTTCCTTTTTCGCCGTGGCGCGCTCCAGGCGGCGCTTCAGCGCCAGGCCTTCTGTGGTCAGCTTCGCGTCGGAATGAGCGAGCAGATAGGAGTCCAGCCCGCCATTATGTTCGATCGTACGGATGGCACGGGTGGAAAGACGCAGGCGAACAGCACCCAGCGTGTCGGAGAGCAGCGTGGTGACCTGCAGATTGGGCAGGAACCGGCGGCGGCTCTTGTTGTTGGCGTGGCTGACATTATTGCCAGCTTGCACGGTCTTTCCGGTCAGGTCGCAACGGCGGGCCATGTTTACTCTTCCTCAAACAAACGCAAAGCGGGCTGGCAGGGGCCAGCCCGGAATATCGGGGCGGCTTATGGCCGAAGGCGCGGCCAGCGTCAAGCCAATCCGCACGGGGCAGCGGCAAGGTCTTTGGCGTGGCTCAGGCCTCGCCGTTATGATCCTTTTCCGACGCAGAACTCATAGCGCCGGTCTCGATGCTCTTGATGGCGTTCTGCAGGATCTGGATCACCACCGCATCCGGCAGAACGCGTGTGAGCAGCCCCATGGCGCCGCCCAGCAGCGCCGAGGCAATGGCAAGTTCCGAAAGATCCTCGCCGATCATGTATTCGATCGCCTTGTCCACCACCGAGCCGGCATGGTTCAACTCGCGTTCTGGCGGTGATTGTCTGTCACTCATCGCATCGTTCCCAAATCTTCCGCGCCTCTTATCTTGTGCACCCATCCAGCGTCACCAACCGGTTTCTTATTTTATAGCCTCGTGGATGGCTTTTTCCCGCGCTGTGGTATTCGCGCCATCGGCCAGGGGTTCCTCAGGCTCAATAACCGCCTGCGCCGCCCACATGGTGGCATAAACCCCATCGGCGGCGAGCAAGGCGGCATGGGTGCCGCGCTCCACCACCTCGCCTTCGCGCAAAACCAGAATTTCATCGGAGTCGGTTACGGTGGAAAGCCGGTGGGCGATGACCAGCGTGGTGCGGTGCTGGGCCACGGAGCGCAGGGCGGCGGTGATACCCTGTTCTGTGGCGGTATCCAGCGCGCTGGTCGCCTCGTCCAGGATCAGGATTCGCGGGTTTTTCAAGATGGTGCGCGCAATGGCGACACGCTGCTTCTCGCCTCCGGAGAGCTTCAGGCCGCGTTCGCCCACCTTGGTTTTATAGCCCTGCGGTAGTGAGACGATAAAATCATGTACCTGTGCCAGGCGCGCGGCCTCTTCCACCTCCGCCTTGGTCGCACCGGGGCGGCCATAGGCGATATTGTAGAAAATGCTGTCGTTGAACAGCACGGTGTCCTGCGGCACCACGCCGATGGCGGCGCGCAGATCATGCTGGCGCAGCTCCCGCACATCATGCCCATCCACCAGCACGCGCCCGCCGGTCACGTCGTAAAAACGGAACATCAGGCGGGAGATGGTGGATTTGCCGGAGCCGGTGGGGCCGACAATGGCGATTTTCTTGCCAGGCGCCGCGGTGAAGGACACACCTTTCAAAATCTGCCGGTCCGGGTTGTAGGCAAAGCGCACATCCTCGAAGCGGATTTCCGCCGGCGCGCCGTGAGAGGCAATGGATAGAGCACCCTGCCTGTCCTGTATTTCCTGGTTCACCCGCAGCAGGGAGAACATCTGCTCCATGTCCACCAGCCCCTGGTTGAGGGTGAGGTAGGTGAAGCCCAGGAAGTTCAGCGGCACGTAGAGCTGCATGAGATAGGTGTTCACCAGCACGAAGCTGCCCACCGTCATGCGATGATGAACCACGCCATTGGCCGCCATTACCATCATCGCGCCCAGCGCCAGGGAAATGATGATGGCCTGGCCGATATTCAGCGCGTTCAGCGAGACCTGAGACTGCACGGAGGCTTTTTCAAACCGCGCCAAGCTTTCATCGAAGCGCTTGGATTCATGCCCTTCATTGCCGAAATATTTGACCGTCTCGAAATTCAGCAGGCTATCGATGGCCTTGGTCTGGGCCTCGTTATCGCTCTCATTCATCGTGCGGCGGAACTTGGTGCGCCAAGTGGTGAAGCTGAAGGTGAAGGCGATGTAGCAGCCGATGGCGAAGAAGGCGATCAACGCATACCAAACGGTAAACAGATACCAGAGCATGAAGGTGGTGAGCAGCAGCTCGATCAGCGTCGGCACCAGGTTGAAGGCCGCCAGCCGCAGCACAGACTGGATGCCGAGCGTGCCGCGCAGGATGATGTTGGAAAGCCCGCCGGTTTGCCGGTCCATATGAAAGCGCATGGAAAGCGCGTGCAGATGCTCAAAGGTTTTGCGCGCCACAACGCGGGAGGCGCGCATCTGCACGCCCGCGAACAAAGCGTCCCGCAGCTCGCCAAAGGCGGCGGCGCCGATACGCACCGCCACATAACCGCCTATAAGCGCCAGGGGCAGAAACAGCGGCCCGGCGGTGTGGGTGAGTCTGTCCACCAGATGGCCATAAACCACGGGCACATACACCGTGCCGATTTTGGCCAGCAGCATGGCGAGGGTGGCCAGCACCAGCTTTACGCGCAGCCCCGTCTCGCCGCGCGGCCAGAGATAGGGCAGCAGGGAAAGAACGGTCTTGAATGAGCCCCTTGCAGTTTTCGCGGAGGCGTTTGGGGCCAGATGGGGGTTGGCACGGGCGGCGGATCGGGTCATGTGCCAGCACATGGCATCTGACGCTCAAATTGCAAAGCTTATCGCGGATATCGAATTCTGCCACTCAGCCATGCTGCCAGGGCAGCGGCTGGCGCTGCGGGCGGG
>JAKBCD010000373.1 GCA_021808205.1 Pseudomonadota bacterium
CTGGCGGTCGATCTCGTCCAGATAGGGCGTAGCCTCGGGCAGCAGATGCAGGCGCCATATACGCCTGTCCTGCGCGTCAGCCCGGCGCTCGACCAGCCCGGCCTTCTGCAGCCGGTCCACCAGCCGGGCGGCGGTGATCGGCTCAACCTCCAGCAAATCTGCAAGCTCCTTCTGGGTCAGGCCCGGATTGAAAAAGACCTGCTTCAGAATGCCCCATTGGGCACGCGTCATCCCGTGCTGGCGGGCCCTGCGGTCGGCTTCCACGCGGGTCAGCCGGGACACCACCATCATCAAGATCAGTAAATCGCGTTCGTAGTCCATACCCATAACGGGCGGGATAATAACGTAGCTTATTAATTTGTCTGCTGTTGGATTCGCCTATCCGGCCAGCGCCTGGTGCAACACTGGTACCAGCCCGGTGATGGCGATCTGCACCCCGATGCCCAGCAGCAGAAACGCAGCGATGCGCGAGACCACCACTTGCCCGGAATGGCCTAATACCCGCACCATGCGTTCGGAGGCGCTGTAGCAGGCCCAGACAAGACCAGCATTGGCCAGCACGGCCAGCCCGTCCGCGGCATAGAAAATCCAAGCGGCGGAGACATTATCTGGCCGGCCGGTAGCGAGAGAGATGGTGACGGCGATGGTGCCTGGCCCCGTGGTGAACGGCAGCGTGAGCGGAAAAAAGGCGTAACCCGCCAGATCTTCCTCGGCGGCAGCGTTCACCGGTTCGGCGTCCTTTTGCTTGCGTTTGGTGGTGTTGTCGGGTGCGTTCAGCATCTCATACGCCCGCACGGAAACCACCAATCCGCCCGCGATACGCAGCGCGTTCATCGAGATGCCGAAAAAATTCAAGATATAGGTGCCCGCCAGCAGCGCGGACATCATGACAAGGAAAGAATAGAGCGCCACGCGCCGGGCCAAAGCCTGCCGCTGCGCCGCGCCCTGCTCGCTCGTCACCTCATGGAAGATGATGGCGCCGCCGAGCGGATTGATGATCGAGAACAGAGCGGGGAACGAGAGAAGAAACGCGGAGACGGCCTGTTCCATGGTTCAGAACCCCGCCATGTCGCGGAACTGCTCTTCGGTAAGCACCGCTATGCCCAGCTCCGCCGCCTTTTTGGCCTTGATCCCCGCATCCGCTCCCACCACCACGAAATCAGTTTTTTTAGAAACAGATTCAGTAACCTTCGCGCCTAGTGCTTCCGCCCGCGCTTTCGCCTCCGGCCGCGCCATGGAGAGCGTGCCGGTGAACACCATCACCTTGCCCGCGAGCGGAGAATTGCTGGCGGCAACGGTCGCTTCATCCCGCAGCGTCAGCACTTTTTCCAGCGCTTCCAGCGTGGCGAGATTATGCGCCTCCGCGAAAAACGTCACGAGGTCTTCCGCGATGGCGGGACCAATGCCAGAGATTGACCCCAGCTCCAGCCGCGCATCGGAGCCCGTTACGCGCGCCGCCAGCATCGCACCCTTCCAATGCGTATAGGAGCCGTAATGCCGCGCCAACAGCTTGGCGTTAGTCTCGCCGATGCGCCGTATGCCGAGCGCGAAGATAAACCGTGCCAGCCCAATCTCGCGCCGCGCCTCAATGGCGGCGGAGAGCTTGGCGGCGGACACCGCGCCCCAACCCTCACGCTTTGCAATCTCAGCCTCGTGCCCGGGCAGCGCGAAAATATCCGGCGCCCCGCGCAGCAGCCCATCAGCGTGGAACTCCCGCACCGTCTTCTCGCCCATACCCTCAATATCGAACGCGCCACGCGAACAGAAATGGATCAACCGTTCCACCACCTGCGCCGGGCAGGTGAGCCCGCCGGTGCAGCGGCGCACCACATCATCATCCACCCGCACAGCCAGCGAGCCGCAGACCGGGCAATGATCCGG
Organism: Pseudomonadota bacterium; assembly: GCA_021808205.1. The sequence goes on from JAKBCD010000373.1 coordinate 1,882, forward strand.
AAATTCATAAGGCTGGCCATCGCCTCGTTTCAGCACGCCGAGGATTTGCGGAATTACATCCCCCGCGCGCTGCAGTTCCACTGTGTCGCCAATCCGCACATCCTTGCGGGCGATCTCATCCTCGTTATGGAGCGTGGCGTAGGTAACCAGCACACCGCCGACATTCACCGGGGTGAGGCGCGCGCGCGGGGTCAGCGCACCAGTGCGGCCCACCTGAATTTCTATATCCTCGAGCGTGGTATTGGCTTTCTCCGCCGGGAACTTCCACGCTACCGCCCAGCGCGGTGCACGGCCCACAAAGCCAAGCCGGTTCTGCAAGGCAAGATCGTTAATTTTATAAACAACGCCATCAATATCGTAAGGTAGCGCCGCGCGCCGGGCGCCCATCTCCGCCTGAAAACCTTCAGCTTCATTTTCCGTCACACGGCGCGAAAGCGGGTTCACCTCAAACCCCCAGCGCCGCAAAACCTCCAGATAGTCCCAGTGAGTTTGCGCCACGCTCACAGAGGTTTCGCCCTGCGCATAGGCAAACAGCGAGAGTTTCCGCTTTGCAGTGATGCTGGCGTCCAGTTGGCGCAAGCTGCCCGCCGCCGCATTGCGCGGATTGGCGAATTGCCGGGCTTGCGAGGCGTTAAGCGCCAGAAAATCCGCCTTGGTCATATAAACCTCGCCACGGATTTCGATAAAGTCCGGCGCACCTGTCGGCAACTCCTTCGGCAAAGCCTGAAGGGTAAGGATATTGGCGGTTACATCCTCGCCTTCCATACCATCCCCGCGCGTGGAGGCCCTGACAAATTTCCGGTTCTCGTACGTAAGCGAAATGGAAAGCCCGTCCATCTTCGGCTCGGCCACAAATTCCAGCGCCTCGTCTTTCAACCCCAGAAACCGTCTTATACGTCCTACAAAATCCGCAAACTCCCGTGCATCGAACACATTATCCAGCGAGAGCATCGGCGTGCGATGCAGGATTTTGGCGAAGCCGGAAGCCGCCTTCGCGCCGACTTGCTCTAATGCCTTGGCGTGGCCGCGCAGCTCCGGGTGCGCTTCCAGAATCTCATTGGCTTTACGGCGGAGCGCATCATAGGCGGCATCGGAAATCTCCGGCGCGTCATGTTCGTGGTAGG
>JAKBCD010000374.1 GCA_021808205.1 Pseudomonadota bacterium
GCGTTGGCATTGGCCTCGCGCAGCAGCATCTCAGCCCGGCGGCGGCGCATGTGCGGCACCAGCAGCACAGAAACGCCCTTACGCCCGGCGCGGCCGGTGCGGCCGGAGCGGTGCAGGAAGGTGGCCTTGTTGGTCGGCAAATCCGCGTGGATGACGAGATCGAGATCCGGCAGGTCCAGTCCGCGCGCGGCCACATCGGTGGCGATGCACACCTGGGCGCGGCCATCGCGCAGGGCGGAAAGGGCAGCGTTGCGCTCAGCCTGGGAAAGCTCGCCGGAAAGCGCGGCGGCGGTGAAGCCCCTGGCCACGAGGTTTGCGTGCAGGGTGCGCACATTGTCGCGCGTGGCGCAAAACACCAGGGCCCGGCTGTCCTGCGCGCGCAGAATGTTCACCAGGGCGGCTTCCAGCTCATGCGCCACCACGCGCACGGCGCGGTATTCAATATCCGCATGGGGCTGGTTGGCGGCCACGGTGTCAATCCGCAGGGCGTTCTGCTGGTAGGTGCGGGCCAGCGCCGCGATCTCGCGCGCGATGGTGGCGGAAAACAGCAAGGTGCGGCGGCCCTCTGGCGCGGCGCTGAGGATAAACTCAAGCTCCTCACGGAAGCCGAGGTCGAGCATCTCATCCGCCTCGTCCAGCACCACGGCCTCCAACTCGGAAAGGCGCAAATTGCCGCGCTCGATATGGTCTTTCAGCCGCCCTGGCGTGCCAACCACAAAATGGCAGCCCTGAGCCAGCAGCCTGGCTTCACGCCGCGCATCCATGCCGCCAACGCAGGAGAGAATGCGCGCGCCGGCGAATTCATAAAGCCAGGTGAGCTCCGCGTGCACCTGCAAGGCCAGCTCCCGCGTGGGGGCAATCACCAGCACCAGCGGCGCCTGTGTGGCGGGCATGGCTTCGTTCTCGCCCAGAACGGTGCTGGCCAAGGCCAGCCCAAAGGCAACGGTTTTGCCGGAACCGGTCTGCGCGGACACAAGCAGGTCCCGCCCTTCGGTTTCGGGGGCGAGAACGGCGCTTTGCACCGAGGTGGGTTCGGCATAGCCGCGCTGGGCAAGTGCACGGGCGAGGCTGGCATTGGTGACAGGGAAGGGCATGGGTGCGGCTCTTACGGGCTGGCCGCCTGGGTAACAAGCGGCACTTTAGCCGGGCAGATGCGCAGGCCCCCGCAAAAAGCATGGCAGCGGCGCCTTATTATGCGAAAATGGCCGGTATTTTAGTCGATTTGCCATTATATGCGTTGCATTTCGGGATTGATGGCCGCCACAGCGTGGCCTATGCTATCGGCGCTTGGCCTAGGCCTGGTGCCCTGAAGTCTTTTAAAGGACAGTTTTTATAGTGCGACCCCCGAAGAACGACCGCCAGCGGCAGAGCCGCCGTCGCGGCTTTGATGACGACAATTTCTACGGCAATGCCCCCTCTTTCCCGCCGGCTTTTTCGGGATTTGGTGGCGCCGCCCCCAGTGGGCCTGAAGCCAAGGCCACTGTGAAATGGTACAACGCCGAGAAAGGTTTCGGCTTCGTTGAAATGGCTGACGGCTCGGGTGATGTGTTCTTGCACGCCAATTCCCTGCAAAATGCCGGTTTCCAGGCCGTTGCGCCGGGGTCGATCCTGCAGGTTCGCATTGGCCAGAACCATAAAGGCCGCCAGGTGGACCAGGTGATCTCCGTAACCGAGGGCGACGCGCCGCCGCCGCGCAGCGGTGGTTTCGGCCGTGAGGGCGGCGGTGGCTTCGACCGTCCGCGTGCCCCGCGCCCCCCGCGCCAGCAGGCCTCCGGCCCGGCAGTGGAGATGACCGGCATCGTGAAATGGTACAATGCCACCAAGGGCTTCGGCTTCATCAGCCCGGAAAGCGGCGGCAAGGATGTGTTTGTGCACGCCACGGCGCTGGAAGTGGCGGGCATTGCCCCGCTGCAGGAAGGCCAGTCCGTGCGGATGAGCGTCGTCCAGGGTTCTAAGGGCCCCGAGGTCTCGACCATCAGCGCAGACTAAGGCTCGATTTTTCAATAAAAAAGCCCCGCCTTGTGCGGGGCTTTTTTATTTTGGGGCATGTGCGGGCGCCGCCCGCCAGACCCAGCCCGTTGCCAGCAGGTTCAACAAGGCTGCGATGCCGAGGATGGCGCCAGGGCCAGTGCCCCGCGCATAGGCAAAGGCTTCCACCCCGCCGGCCAGCAGCGTTGCCGCGGCGTTCAGCACATTATTGGCGGCCACCATGCGCGCGCGTTCCGCCGGCGCGGCGCTGGCCTGCAGCAGCACATAGAATGGTACGGAGAACAGCCCGCCGCAGATGGCGGTGAGGGCGAGATCCGCCATTGCCCGCCAGCCTGCCGCGTGGGCCAGCAGGCCCGGCACGTCCGGCGCGGCCAGGTGCGCCGTCGAGACCGCGAAATCGCCGATGAACAGGCTCATGCCAAGCCCTGCCGGGATTACGAAATGCAGCAGGTTGCGCGCGTGCACAAAGCGCGCGGCGGCGAGCGAACCAACCCCCACCCCCACCGCGAACACGCCCAGCATCAAGGTGACGACATGGCCGTCCGCGTGCAGGCGCACTTTGGCCAGCACCGGAAAGGCAGCCAGAACACTTGCCCCCAGCGCCCAGAACCAGGAAATGCCCCAGCAGGCAAACCACACGGGCTTGTTGGCGGCGGCACTGCGCAGCAGCCGCGCATTGGCCTGCCAGAGGTTCCAGTCTAGTTTCAGGGCCGGGGCGGCGGGCTGCGTGCGGGGAATTTTCCGGGCGCTGGCAATGCCCGCCAGCGCCAGTGCCACGGCCGCCAGCGGTGCCGCCAGCCTGCCATGGGGCAGCAGCACCAGCAGGCCACCCGCCACGGTGCCAAGCACAATGCCGGCAAAGGTGCTGGCCTCTACCGCTCCATTGGCCTTCACCAGCCTGTTCCCGCTGAACAACTCCGGCAGCAGCCCGTATTTCAGCGGTGAGAAAAACGCCGCCTGCAGCCCCAGCCCCAGCAGCACCGCCAGCAGCAAATGGAAATGATTGCCCAGAAAC
>JAKBCD010000375.1 GCA_021808205.1 Pseudomonadota bacterium
ACCTCGCGCGCGGGCATCCGCAGCGCGAAATCCACCCGCTCGCGCGATGTGTCCTTCAGCGCGAAGTTCGGCTGGTAGGCGCCCGGGGGCAAAGTCTGCTCCAGCAAGGCGGCCAGCTGCGCCTCGCCCCAGCCGCCCCGGGTTTTCACGTTGGAGAACAGCCGCTTCAAATCCCCCACCTGCTTGGCGGCGGCCTGCACCTCGCCCATGGCCAGCTGCACCTGGGCGAATTGCTCCAGCACCCGGGCGAAGGAGGCATTCATCTGCTGCTCCACTGCCTCGTGCAGCTTCTCGTTCACGCTGGTCTGGATCGCGGTCAGGCGGGTTTCCAATGTCTGCGTGGTTTTTTGCGAATCCTCGGCGGCCTGGCGGCGCAGATTGTCGATGGTGCTGGCCACGTTCTGGGTGGCGGCGGCAATCTGCTCGAAGGATTTGGAGAGCGCGTCGGTTGTGCCGGTCTGGATGGCGCCGGTCAGCCGCCCTTCCATGGCGGCAAGGGATTGGCGCAGAAACTCAGCCTCCGCCCGGTTGCCGGCGAAGAGCTTATCCAGCTCCAGCTTCAGTCTCAGCGGAACGGCTCGCGCCGTGCGCCAGGCGAGCAGGCCGAAACCAGCAGCGCCAAAGGCGGCAATAAAAGCAAGGGCGGAGAGCAAAAGGGGCAGGGTCATGCCGGGCAGGGTAACGCCGTGTGCCGAGTCGCGGGCAAAGCGCATTTAGGCTATAACGCTAGTAAACCCAGGAGACCGTCATGAACAGTGCCGTCACCCTCATCGCCGCCGTCATCATTCTGCTTGGCGCCGCCATTGGCTATGGTCTCAACGCGCCGGTTCTTGGCGGCGTTATCGCCCTGGTTGGGGTGATCCTGGCGCTCACCTTGCGCACGGCGGCGGAGTGGGAGCGCGCTGTTGTGCTGCGGCTGGGGCGCTTCGCGGGCGTGCGCGGGCCGGGGCTGTATTTTCTTATCCCCGCCATCGAAACGGTTTACGCGGTGGTGGACACGCGCCGGCAGAGCACGCGCATCTCCGCTGAGGACACGCTGACCGCTGATGCGGTTTCCGTTACCATGGATTCTATCCTGTTCTGGCGTGTGGCAGATGTGAAGCGCGCCGCAACCGAACTGACAGATTACCAGAACATGATCGCCCAGGTGGCGCAGACTTCATTGCGCGAGGTGATCTCCGCCACCACGCTGACGGACATTCTCTCCAACCGCGAGGCGATGGATGATAAGCTGCAGGATCTCATCCGCCGCAAATCCGATGGCTGGGGCATTGGCGACATTGCCGTGGAAATCAGGGATGTTAAAATTCCGCCGGAACTGAACGACGCCATGAGCCGCAACGCCCAGGCCGAGAAAGAGAAGCAGGCGCGCGTGACCCTGGCGAGCGCTGAGATCGCCATTGCCCAGCAGATCGTCGAAGCCTCGCAAATATATCAGGAAAATCCTGTAGCGTTGCAAATCCGGCAGATGGGCCTGATCTATGATATGAACAAGGACCGCGGCGCCACCATTCTGGTGCCAACGACGATGACCGAGGCGCTGGGAACGGTGGTGGCGCTGAGCACCGCGCAGCAGCAGCCCCCGCCCCGCCCCGCGCCGCCCCGGCCTGCCACACCGCCGCCGGGCGGCAGCGTGCCGCAGGTTTAAGCGTTGCGCTCAGCCATTCTGCACATCGGGTCAGAGAAGACCGGCACCACGGCCATCCAGGCGGTTCTGGCCCGCAAGCGCGAAGAACTTGCCCGCCTTGGCTTCTGCTATCCGTCCTCGCCGGGCGTGGATGTTCATTCGGCGCTGGCAATTTATGCCGCGCCGGAATACGCGGATGATTTGCTGGAGACCTTCCCGGGCGGCGCGTTCAACGAGCAGGAGTTTCTCATCTCTCTGGCCAGAGAGATGGCGGCACTTCCGCGCCACGTGCGAACAGTTATCTTCTCAAGCGAACATTGCCAAAGCCGACTCATTACAATTGAGCATGTCGCAAAACTTCATGCGCTGCTGTCGCCCTATTTCGATACGATTACCGTCGTTGTGTATTTGCGCCGCCAGGATGAAATGGCATCAGCCTGTATTCAACCCGGCTGCGCGGCGGCGAGCCGGTTGCGGATATTTTGTCCAGCTTCGACCTGAACGAATTGTTCTGGTCTAGTTATTTTGATTACGAGCAATTGCTCGACCGTTACGCGCATGTATTTGGAAAGCCGTTCGTAAAACCCCGCATCTACGAACCAGGTGCCCTTTTGCAGGGCAATGTTGTTCATGATTTTTTGAGCATTTGCGGATTACCCTCATGGCTTGCTGAGGGCACAGCAATGCTAAACCGCGCCATTCCGGCAGACGGGAAAAAATTCCTGCTGGCGCTGAATGCCTGGCACGCAGCCTCAGGCTACAGTCCGAATCACGATCAGGCGAAACCAATGCGCGATGCCTGTGCGCTCATCGCGGAAGAGCGGCTACAAGGCCACCCCATGCGGCCCGCGCGCGATGAAGCCCGGCAGTTCCACGAAAAATTCCAGGCATCAAACGAACGTGTCCGGGCGGCATGGTTTCCAGAACGTTCCAGTCTTTTTACCGAAGATTTTAGTCTGTATCCGGAACGCGCCGAGGATACCACAAACACGCACGAGGCAGCCCTGCGCGCGGCCTTCGTCATCATCGAGGAGCTTATCCGCCAGAATGGTGAGCTTGTCCACCAGAATGGTGAGCTTGTTCGCCAGAACGGTGAGATCGCCGCCAGTGAAGGCGCACAGCGGCGTGCGTTCGAAGGCTCCTTGTCCTGGCGTCTCACGGCTCCGTTAAGAACCGTGCGTATGGCTATGCGGCGCCTGCGGGCGGGTTAGGTAATCGTCTTTGTTCCACGCGCGATGGCGGCAACACCGGTGCGCGAAACCTCCGCCAGGCCGAGCGGGCGCATCAATTCCAAAAACGCGTCCAGCTTGTCCGTGGCGCCGGTAAGCTCAAAGGTGAAGCTCTCCGTTGTCGCGTCAATCACCCGGGCGCGGA
>JAKBCD010000376.1 GCA_021808205.1 Pseudomonadota bacterium
CACTCCGACCGCTTTATGACCTGTCGGCAAAGGCAGCTGTGCCAGCGAAGTAGAACGTCATACGGGGGAGGGGAATTAAATTAAGGAGGCTTGAGCTATGAAGGTGTGCATTTTTGGTGCCGGTGCGATCGGCGGATATTTGGGCGCGGAAATGTCTCGCGCGGGGGCCGATGTAAGCCTGGTGGCGCGTGGCGCCAACCTTGAGGCGATGCGCCGCGATGGCGTGCGCGTGATCAAGGAAAATGAAGAATTTGTTGCCCGCCCTGTTTGCACCAACGATACGAAGGAGCTTGGCGTCCAGGATTATGTGATCATTGGGCTTAAGGCGCATCAGATCTCGGCCGCGGTGCCGGCGCTGCAGCCGCTGCTGGGCGAGAACACGAGCGTGGTGGCCGCGGTGAACGGCATTCCGTACTGGTATTTCCACCGCCATGGTGGCAAGCTCGACGGCAAGGTTGTGGAGAGTGTGGACCCGGGTGGCGTGCAGTGGAACGGGATTGGCCCGGAGCGCGCGATCGGCTGCATTGTGTATCCGGCTACCGAGCTGGAGCAGCCTGGCGTTATCCGGCATATCTATGGCGACAAATTCCCGATCGGCGAGCCTTCGGGTGAGATTACGCCGCGCGTGCAGCGTCTGTCTGAGCTGTTTGAGGCGGCGAACCAGCGTGCGCCGGTGCTTGAGCGCATCCGCGATGAAATCTGGCTGAAGCTGTGGGGGAATCTGAGCTTCAACCCGGTGAGCGCCCTGACCCATGCCACGCTTGACGTGATCTGCACCGATGCGGGCACGCGCGCGGTGTGCAAGGCGATGATGCTGGAAGCGCAGGAAATTGCCCAGACCATGGGGGTGAATTTCCGCGTTGACGTGGAGCGCCGGATTGAAGGGGCACGCAAGGTTGGCGCGCATAAAACCTCCATGCTCCAGGATCTTGAGCGCGGACGCGATATGGAGATTGCACCTTTGCTGACAGTGGTGCAGGAGTTCGGCCGTATGGTAGAGATACCGACGCCTACGATCGACGTTGTTCATGCGCTGATCTGCCAGCGGGCGATGACAGCCAAAAGCGGGCAGTAACAGCCAGGACCAACTGATCCCCGGCGCGGGTTCTTTATCGCGCCAGCCACTCAGCACAGGCCGCGCCGCAAGGTGCGGCCTTAGGAGGATTTAATGCCGCAATTCGCCGCAAACCTGACGATGCTTTACAACGAGGTTCCGTTTCTTGACCGTTTTGCCGCTGCGGCGAAGGACGGTTTCGACGCGGTGGAATTCATGTTCCCCTATGATTACGAACCCGCGCAGATAGCTGATCTGCTCGCGGCGAACGGGCAGAAGCTCGTGCTGCATAACCTGCCCGCCGGCAATTGGGGTGGCGGGGACCGCGGCATTGCCTGCCAACCGGGCCGGGTGGAGGAATTCCGCGCCGGTGTGGAGAAGGCGGTGACCTATGCTAAGGCGCTGAACTGCCCGAAGCTGAACTGCCTTGCCGGTATTCCCACCGGCGATGCGGCGGAAGCGCGCCAGGTGCTGGTGGAAAACCTGCGCTTTGCGGGCAAGAAGCTCGCCGATGCCGGGCTTGAGTTGCTGCTGGAGCCGGTGAACACCCGCGACGTGCCTGGCTTCTTCGTCAATAAGATCGACCAGGCGCTGTCCATTCTGGACGATGTGGGCATGAGCAATGTGCGCCTGCAATTCGACATCTACCATACCCAGGTGATGGAAGGTGATATCGCCAACAAGCTGGCGGCGCATTTCGACCGGATTGGCCATTTGCAGCTGGCCGACAACCCCGGCCGCAACGAGCCGGGCACGGGCGAGATCAACTACCCGTTCCTGTTCCGCCGGATTGACGAGCTTGGCTATAAGGGCTGGATCGGCTGCGAATATCGCCCGAAAGCCGCCACCTCTGCCGGCATGGGCTGGCGTGCCGCCCTGGTGTCGGCTCGCTGAGCTTCATCAGAACATTTATTATCTTCAGGAGACGAACGATATGAGCAAGATCGGATTCATCGGCCTCGGCATCATGGGCCGCCCCATGGCTGGGCACCTGCTCGCTGGCGGCCATACACTCTACGCTTTCGACCCGTTCGGCGTCTCGCCAGAACTCGTGGAAAAGGGCGCTATTGTCGGCAAGAATGCTGCCGAAGTCGCCAAGAATGCCGACATCATCATCATGATGGTGCCGGACACTCCCAATGTTGAAGACGCACTGTTCTCGGCCGGCGGCATCGCCGAGGGGCTGACGCCTGGCAAGATCGTTGTCGATATGAGCTCGATCTCGCCGATCGAAACCAAGGTGTTTGCCAAGAAGATCAACGATCTGGGCTGCAGCTATCTTGATGCGCCGGTGTCTGGTGGCGATGTGGGCGCCAAGGCCGCAAGCCTGACCATCATGGTCGGCGGGCCGGAAGCGGCTTTCAACACCGTGCTGCCGATCTTCCAGCTCATGGGCAAGAACATCACGCTGGTGGGTGGCAATGGCGATGGCCAGACCACCAAGGTTGCCAACCAGATCATCGTGGCGCTGACCATCGAAGCCGTGGGCGAGGCGCTGCTGTTTGCCTCCAAGGCTGGGGCTGACCCCGCCAAGGTGCGTCAGGCCCTCATGGGTGGCTTCGCGAACTCGCGCATTCTGGAAGTGCATGGCGAGCGCATGGTTAAGCGTAATTTCGAGCCGGGCTTCCGCATCGCCCTGCATCAGAAAGACCTGAACCTGGCGCTGGCCGGTGCGCGGTCGCTGGGGCTCAGCCTGCCGAACACCGCTACCTGCCAGGAGCTGTTTAATGCCGCCGCCGCCGCTGGTGGCTCGGCCTGGGACCATTCCGGCATGGTGCGCGTGCTGGAGAAGCTTGCCAACCATGAGATCTCCAGCCCCGCGCAGGCGAATTGATGGCTGGCTCACAGCATTGGGTGCGGTTTACCCACGCGGGGCGTGACGGGTTCGGCTTGCTTCAGGGCGAGTCGATCCAGGTTTGCGAAGGCGACATGTTCGC
>JAKBCD010000006.1 GCA_021808205.1 Pseudomonadota bacterium
GCTGTTCGGGCGTTCCCTGCTGATCGTACTCATCCCGATGGTGGTGCTGCAGGGCGTGGCGCTGGAGATTTTCTACGGCACCCATCTCGATGAACTCTCCCGCCGCCTCGCCGGCGGCGTGGCCGGCGAGATCGGCTTCATGATCGACCAGATCGAGCGCGATCCCGCCCATCGCGCGCTGGTAATGCAGGAAGGTGACCTGCATTTCACTTTCCAGTCGGTTTTCATGCACAACCAGGTCTTGCGCCATCTGCCGCCGCCAGATGCGCCAGGCCCGGTGGATAACGACCTCGCCCGCGCCCTAGCGCAGGATGTACACCGGCCCTTCAATGTCAGCTGGCATTCGCACCCTGGCATCCTGCGGGTGAATATTCAGATGGCCGACGGCGTGATGAGCATCAACGTGCCGCGCAAGCGGCTGTTCATTGGCACGTTCTACCTGTTCCTGATCTGGCTTATTGGCTCGGCCTTGCTGCTGGTCGTCCTCGCGGCCTTGTTCCTGCGCACCCAGGTGCGGGGTATCAGGCGGCTTGCTGAAGCGGCGGAGGCGCTGGGTATGGGGCGCGATACCGGCCTCATCCGCCCGGAAGGGGCGGCCGAGGTACGCCGCGCCGCCACCGCCTTCAACCGCATGCAGGAGCGGCTGCGCCGGTTCCTTACCCAACGCACCACCATGCTGGCCGGGGTGAGCCACGATTTGCGCACGCCCCTCACCCGCCTGCGGCTGGCCTTGGCCATGCAGCCCGGCATCGCCGCGGATGACATGCAGGACATGGAAAGCGACATCGTGGAGATGGAGCATCTCATCGGCATCTATCTCAATTTCGCCAGGGGCGAGGGCAGCGAGCAGGCGGTGCCCACAGACCTGTCGGTGCTGCTTGAGGATATCTGCACCACCGCGAAACGCACGGGTGCGGCCATCAGCCTTTTCACGCCCGAGGCATTGACGCTGACATTGCGGCCAGAAGCGATGCGACGGGCCTTCACCAACCTCATCGACAACGCCCGCCGCCACGCCACCCAGATCTGGGTCAGTGCAGCCCGCGTTGGGGCGAGCGCGCGGATCCTCATCGACGATAACGGCCCCGGCATACCCGAGCAAAAACGCGAAACACTGCTGAAACCTTTCGAAAGCGACGATCCCGGCGGCACCGGGCTCGGCCTCGCCATCGCGCGGGATATCATCATCGCTCATGGCGGCAGTATTTCCCTGCTGGATCGTCCGGGCGGCGGATTGAGAGCCGCGATCGACCTGCCAATTTAGAACAACCCGATCAGCCCGTCTTCTAGGGATATCGGGCTGATCGAGAATGTCTTTTCCATTGGCCCCGTATCAAAAGCCTTGTCTTCCAGAAGGCGGCGGATTTCGTCCCGCCCGATTTTAGGCATCCCAGGCAGCCAGCGCAGCAAAGGCACGCCCAGCATCAGCAGCGGCGCTGGAACGCAGATCACCGGCGGCATTTCCACACCTGCCGCGCGGGCCACCGCCGCGACAAAATCCCGGTAAGCCAAGGGCTTCGCCCCGGCGATGACAAGCGCTTGCGGCGTTGTTATTTGCCCGTTTCGCACCAGACCAAGTGCCGCAACGAGGCAGCGCGTCACGTCGTCTTGGTGAATCGGTTGCACCAAAGCGCGGCCCCCGCCCGGCAGCGGCACCACCGGCAGCCGGCGCAGCAAAGCCGCCAGTCGGCGGACATTATTCTCACCCTGCGCGCCATAAATCATGGTCGGGTGCAGCAACATCCCCACCCGGCCAGATTCCAACAGGGCTTTTTCTCCCCGCAGCACGCCATTGCCATGCGCATCGGGCCAGCGGGTGAATTTACGGGTCGAGCCGAGGCCGATCAGCGCGGTCTGCGGCGATGTTGCCTGCAAAATAGCGGGAATATGAGACGCATGCGCGGTACTGATGACACACTCAGCCCCCGCCAGAGCGGCGCGAAGCTGGGATTGCGGGCCGGTGAGATCAAGAATGCGCGGTGGCAGAGACCGCGCGGCAATATCCTCGGCAAGCCGCGCGGCATCTCGCAGGACAGGGATAATAGGCACATCTTGCGCCAGCAGCGCCCGGCATAGCGCCGCCCCGGAACGTCCGCTGGCGCCTATCACGAAAACCTCGTTGGCGGCGGCTTTCATTCTACCCGACGACTACCTGCTCATGCACCCCATGCGCTTCCACCAGCGCCAGCAACCCCTGGATAATCTGCGTGGGCGTGGGGGCGCAGCCGGCGATCACCAGATCAACCGGCAGGAATGCCTCGGCGCCACCCGCCACCGCAGGAGATCCCTTGAACACCCCGCCATCAACCGCGCAATCCCCAACCGCCACCACAAACACCGGGTCTGGCATGGCGGCACGGGCCTGGTTCACCGCCTCGCGCATGTTCACGCCCGCGACGCCGGTGATCAGCAAAATATCCGCGTGGCGCGGGCTGGGCGTGAAGCTCAAGCCATATTGGGTGAGGTCGTATATAAGGTTCTGGGTGGCGCGCAGCTCCAGCTCGCAGCCATTGCAGCTACCGGCGGCCACATGGCGGATGGAAAGGGCGCGCCCGAGCCGCTTCTGCCCCGCCGCTTCCAGCCTGGCGCGCAGGGTTTTGGCCAGCGCCTCATCCGGGGCACTGGCGGGCGTGGCGCGAGAGAGCAGATGCCGGGCGACGGTTTTCCAAACCATACTGGCACCATAAGCACCCCGCCCCGCGCCGTGAAAGAGCTACCTGGGCAGGAAACCGACGATCCGCTCTGCCTCATCCGTAATCGGCCCGGCAATGGCAGCGGCCTTGGCGGCACCCGCCTGCAACACCCGGTCCAGCTCGGCCATATCCGCCAGATACTCTCGTGTGCGCTTGGCAATCGGCTCCACATGCGCGATCAGCGCATCGGCCAGGGCGGATTTGAACGGCCCGAAGCCCGAGCCCGCGAAGCGCGCCAGCAGCGCCTCCTGTCTTTCACCTGAAACCGCCGCGAAAATACCCAGCAGATTGCGCGCCTCCGGCCGCTCCGCCAGCGCCGCGATGTTATCCGGCAACGGCTCGGCATCGGTTTTCGCCTTGCGGATTTTCTGTGAGATCATGTCCGCATCATCGGTCATGTTGATGCGCGACTGGTCTGACGGGTCGGATTTGGACATTTTCTTGGTGCCGTCCCGCAAGCTCATCACCCGCGCTGTCTCTTTCAAAATCAGCGGTTCAATGCGCGAGAAAAAGCTCACGCCGAAATCGTGGTTGAACTTCTCGGCAATGTCATTCGCAAGCTCGATATGCTGGAGCTGGTCATCTCCCACCGGCACCTTCGTGGCGTGATAGGCGTGGATGTCGGCGGCCATTAAATTTGGGTAGACGAATAGCCCGGTGGAAACCGCCTCGCGGTCTTTGCCAGCCTTGTCTTTGAACTGGGTCATCCGGTTCAACCAGCCCATGCGGGCGACGCAGTTGAAAATCCAGGCCAGGCGCGCATGGGCGGAAACGGCGGATTGGTGGAAGATGATGCTCTGCTCAGGGTTTATGCCGCAGGCCAGCAGCAAAGCCGCCATGGTATAGGTTTGTTCCCGCAGGGCAGCGGGCGCCTGAAACGTGGTGATGGCGTGCAGATCCACGAGGCAATAGATGCACTCATCCCCGCTTTGTTGCAACGCCACCCAGTTGCGCAACGCGCCAAGATAATTGCCAAGTGTTGCAATGCCGGTGGGCTGGATGCCTGAGAAGATGCGGGCCATGGTCGTTGATCGTCTCCGTTTCGCGTGCCGGGTTATAGTATTATGCGCTGAGCTTGAAGCCGAGGCGACGTGAATCAGCCCGGCTTGCGCCGCTGCCGGCGCAGCAGCCCCAGGAACTCACGCAGGTCGAAGGCGCGCAGCAGAATTCCTGGACCGAAATAAAACACGCCCCCCACCAGCACCAAAAGCAGGAACTCGGGGATCGTCGTCACCCCGCGCGGCAACAGGTATTGCACGCCAAACAAGGCCGCCGCCATTACCACGCCGGAAAGCAAGATGCGTGGCACCCGCCGGCGGGAAAGCGCATCAAAACCATAATGCCCGCGCTGAACCAGCAGCAGGATCAGCAGCCCGGCATTGAAGGCCGAGGACAGTGAGGTGGCCAGTGCCGGGCCCACGGCTTTTAACGGGTGCATGAACAGCAGGTTCAGCCCCAAATTAAGCGCCACCGCCGCCACGCCAATTTTCAACGGCGTCACCGTATCGCCGCGCGCGTAAAACCCCGGCGTGAGGATTTTGATCAGCGCGAAAACCGGCAGCCCGATGGCGAAGGCCGACAGTGAATGCCCGGCCAGCACGGCGTTATGAGCGGTGAACGCCCCACGCACGAAGGCCACGTCCATCACTGCCTTCGCCGCAACTGAAAGCCCAATTGCGGCGGGCAATGTTAACATCAGCACGCCCTCAAACGCCCGGTTGAGCGCGGTGTTGGCTTCCGCCTCCTCGCCCAGAGCGATGTGCCGGGTTACCGCGGGCAGCAAGGCGGTCCCGGCGGCGGTGGCAATGACACCGAGAGGAAGCTGGTTCACTCGGTCGGCGTAATATAAAACCGATACCGACCCGGCCGGCAGCAGCGTTGCAATAATGATGTCGATGGAGACGTTCAACTGCGTCACCCCCGCCCCCAGCAAAGCCGGCCCCATGCGCCGGAACATCTCCCTTATCCAGGGTGAAAACCGCAAGCGCGGCCGGACAAAACGCATCCCAGCACGGCGAATGGCCCACAGCACCAGCCCCATCTGCGCGACACCGGAAACCAGCACTCCCCAGGAGAGCGCATAGCCAGGATTGTCCATGAACGGCGTCAGCCACAAAATTGCAGCGATGGAAAAAATATTGAACAACACAGGCGCCGCCGCGGCCGCCGCGAACCGGCTGAGCGCGTTAAGCACACCGGAGAACAATGCGGTGAGGCAGATAAAGAATAGATAGGGAAACATAATCCGCGTCATCCCCACCGCGAGGTCGAACCGCCCGCCATGCCCGGCGAAGCCCGGTGCCAGCACATAAAGCAGCCAGGGCATGAAAATCTCGCCCAGTATGGTGATCCCGCCCAGCCAAAAGGCCAGTACCGCCGTCGCCTCCTCGGCGAATTCGGTAGCGGCGCCCAAACCATCCCTGTGCAGGATGGTGGAGATGGCGGGCACGAAGGCGGCGTTGAACGCACCCTCGCCGAATAATCGCCGGAATAAATTCGGCAGGCGCAAGGCCACGAAGAACGCATCCGCCACCGGGCCGGTACCAATCACAGCGGCGATCAGGATATCCCGCGCGAAACCGAGAATACGGCTCGCCATCGTCCATGCTCCGACCGTGAAGGCGCCGCGTATCATGCAGCCGCTCTTACTCAGTTCGGCAACACGAAGCCATAGGCGGGGTAAACCGTCACACCCAGCGCATGGGCGGGTTCGTACCATACCCGCACGCGGGACCAGTTGTTATCGCGGGATACATCCACCACCGGCTGGTTATGCTCGATCCGTCCCGGCAGCCAATTGGCCTGCGTGACCAGCACTTCGCGGCGGGATTCTATCTGCGTGACCACCGCCAGATGGCCTACATCCATCGCCCCGTGCGGTTTCAGCACCAGCACCGCACCCACCCGCGGCCGGTGCGAGCGCGGATAAACCCCCGCCGCCTTGCGCCACCATTCATAGGCATTGCCGTCCAGTTGAATACCCGAAACCGCGCGGGCATAGGGCACGCAGCTAAGATGCGTCGCCGTACCGAAATGCGAGGGCGATTCAAGCCTGGGCCCGCTGGCACATCCGGCCAGGGCCAGCCCCAGAACCAGGCACGGCAACCATGCAAAACCGCTGTTCCTTGGTGGTATCGCCATCCCCATCTTGGGGTCAGTCTGCCGGAAGCCGCCGCCGCGCCGCAAGCCTGTTTGTTCTCCCGCATAATCTCCCCGCTTGATCATGGGGGGCGCTTTGTCTAGCTTTCTGCGCATGGCCTCACTTTCCATGCATTCGCCTGTTGGCGATCTCACGCTGTTTGCCGAGAATGATGCCATCGTGGCGCTGGAATGGGGCTGGGGCAGCCTGCAAGACCCCTCCGCCTTACTGCGCCAAGCCAAGGCCGCGCTGGATGCGTATTTCGACGGTGATGCCCCGCTGCCGCAAGACCTGCCGCTAAACCCCGCCGGCACGCCCTACCGCCTGAAGGTGTGGGCGGCGCTGCGCGCCATTCCGCATGGCCAAACCCGTTCCTACGCGGCTCTGGCCAAAACCGCCGGGGGCAGCCCGCGTTCCGTTGGCGGCGCCAACGCCGCCAATCCCATCCCCATCCTCATCCCCTGCCACCGCGTGCTCGCAACCTCCGGCATCGGCGGCTATTCCGGCGGAGACGGGTTGGCCACCAAACGTCTCCTGCTTGCACTCGAGACCAGAACCAAGGCGCCCCACGCATGAGCAAAGCCATCCGCATTCATGCCCATGGCGGGCCGGAGGTGCTGAAATGGGAGCAGCTTCCCACGCCCCAGCCCGGCCCAACCGAAGCGCTTATCAGGCACGAGGCGGTGGGGGTGAATTATATCGACATCTATTTCCGCACCGGGCTTTACAAAACCCCGCTGCCCGCCACCCTTGGCATAGAAGGCGCTGGCGAAGTGCTGGCGGTGGGCGAGGCGGTGAAAACCATCTCCCCCGGAGACCGCGTGGCCTATGCGGGCGGGCCGCTCGGCTCCTACGCGACAGAGCGCGTGATCAACGCCGACAGGCTGGTGAAACTGCCGGACGACATCGATTACCAAACCGGCGCGGCGATGATGCTGCAAGGCCTCACCGCTTATTTTCTTTTGCACCGAACCTTCAAGGTGCAGCCAGGCCAAACGATTTTGGTGCACGCGGCGGCGGGTGGCGTCGGGCTTATCATGTGCCAATGGGCCAAGCATCTGGGGGCGAAGGTGATCGGCGTGGTCTCCTCCGAGGCCAAGGCCGAGCTCATCCTGGCCAATGGCGCCGCCCATGCGGTTATCGGCCACGCCAACCTGGCGGCGGAGGTAAAGCAGATCACCGGCGGGGCGATGGTGCCCGTGGTGTATGACAGTGTCGGCAATGATACGTTCAACGCCAGCCTTGATTGCCTGGCGCCGCTGGGGCTGATGGTGTGTTACGGCAGCGCCTCCGGCCCGGTTCCGCCCTTCGACATTGCCACCCTCGTCACCAAGGGCAGCCTGTTTCTCACCCGGCCGAGCTTTGCCACCTACATGGCCGCTCCGCAGGACCTTGCCACCGGTGCGGCCGCGCTGTTCGAGGCCGTGCGTTGCGACATCGTGAAGATCCACATCAACCAGACCTTCCCGCTAGAACAGGCCGCCGCCGCCCATGCCGCCCTCGAGGCGCGGCGGACCACGGGCAGCACCGTGCTGCTGCCTTAAATGGCCCAGCCCGGCGCGAAGGGCGCGCCGCTGCTTTATGGCGCGGCGGCCGGCGCGCTGGCAGCCGCAACCGTGCTTTGCATCCTGTTTGCCGACAAGCCGGTGGCCGCCTTCTGGCACCAGCACCAGGCGCTGCGCCCGCTGTTCCAGGCTTGCGCCGCGCCGTCTTTGCTGGCTCTGCCCGCCGCCGCGCTCATCCTGCTTTGGGCGCTGCTGAGGCATCTGCGCGGGCAATCCCTGCCGGACCGGCTCTGGCTGACCATCGCCCTGGCCACACTGGCCGCCACCACCGCCAAGGACGAGCTGAAATGGATTTTCGGCCGTGCCTGGCCCGGCACCTGGCTGACATACGGGATCTATGGCTTTCATCCCTTCATAGAAAGCATCCTCTACGGCGCCTTTCCCTCCGGCCATACCAGCTACACCGCCGCCCCCATGGGCGTGCTCTGGGCATTGCGGCCCCGCTGGCGGGTGCTTTCGGCGGCGCTGGTGCTGCTGGTCATGGCCGGGCTCGTTTGCGCCGATTATCATTTTGTCAGTGATGTGCTGGCCGGGCTGCTCACCGGCGGGTTCTGCGCCTGGGCGGCGGTCCGGCTGATGGAGCCGCGCCATGGCTGAACCCCGTCTGAATAGCCGCTATTTCATTCCGCTTTTCATCACCCAGGCGCTTGGCGCGCTGAACGATAATTTGTTCAAGAACGCGCTGGTGGTGCTCGCCCTTTACCAGCTTTCCACCCGTCAGGCCGGCGCGCTCTCGGCTCTTTCGGGCGGGTTGTTCCTGCTGCCCTATATTCTGGTTTCCGCCGCGGCGGGCGAACTGGCGGATTCACGAGACAAGGCGCGCCTCATCCTCTGGACCAAATACTGGGAGCTGGGGTTGATGGCGCTGGCGCTGGTGGGCTTCCTTGCCGATGATTTCCGCTTCCTGATGGCGGTGCTGCTGGGGCTGGGGCTGCAGGCGGCGTTTTTCTCGCCGCTGAAATACGGCCTCTTGCCAGAGCTTTTCACCGGGGACCGGCTGGTGAAGGCCAATGGCGGCGTCGAGGCCGGTACCTTCGCGGGCATTGTCCTGGGCACGGTGGCGGGCGGTGCGCTGGTGCTGCTGCCGCATGGCAGACTGCTGGCACCGCTGGCGGCCATCATGCTGGCGCTGGCGGGTATTGCCAGCGCCCGAAACATTCCCCCGGCGCTCGCCGCCGCCCCGTCCTTGAAGCCGGACTGGCATCTCTGGCGCGCCAATGCGCGGCTGCTGCGCGCCGCCTCCGCCAACCGCCGGGTGTGGTTCGCCTGCTGGGGCATTTCCTGGTTCTGGGCACTCGGGGCCACCGTTCTGGCCGCCTTTCCGGTGCTGGCCAAAGCCCGGCTGCATGCCGATGGCCATGTTGTTACCCTCATGCTGGGCGTGTTCGCCATCGGGGTTGGGCTCGGCTCACTGGCTGCAGCGCGCTTTGTACACGCGCGCAACCTGCTGCATTTTGCGCTCCCGGCGGGTCTTGGCATGAGCCTGTTCATCGGTGATTTCAGCTTCTCCACGGGGCATCTCGTGGTGCCGGATGTGCCAAGCCTCCTCGCCCATGCGGCGGGCTGGCGGGCACTGGCGGACCTTGCCCTCATTGCTATCTGCGGCGGGCTGTTTTCCGTGCCCTTTTACGTGCTGCTGCAAGCCAGCGCCGCCCCGGCCGAGCGCGCCCGCATGGTGGCCGCCAATAATGTGCTGAACGCCGCTGCAACTTTGCTGGCGGGCGGGTTGGAAGCCGCCGCCTATGCGCGCGGGCTTGGCCCCGGCGTCATCCTTTCCACGGCGGCCTTGTTGAACCTGCTGGTTATAGGTTGGGTCTGGCGGGCGGGAGCCTCACCAAGCTCATAACCCCGCCACCACCTAAAAAAGCCCCGCCTAGGCGGGGCTTTTTCGTTAGGATATTCAACCCGGGCAGATCTCAGTCCACGTTGATGCTGGAAACCTCTGGGCCCTTAGAACCTTGGACAACGCTCATCCTCACGGTCTGGCCTTCCTGCAGCGGGGATATCCCTGCCGCCTCAAGCGCCGTGGCGTGCACGAACACATCCTTGCCACCACTCTCCGGGCTGATGAAGCCGAAACCCTTGGTGGCGTTGTACCATTTCACGATCCCGGTCATTTCCACCGCGGGGCCGGAGGCCTGCGGACGCGGGGCGCGCGGGGCACGCGGGCGGTCGAAACCGCCGCCACCGGCACCACCGGCGCCAAAACCACCCCCACCGCTGCGCGGCGGCGGCGCATCACCTTCGGTCACGGAGATCACCTGGTCCACCTGGCGGCCCTTATGATTTTGACCAACCCTGACCTGCAGGATCGAACCCGGCGTAACGGCCTGGAAGCCGGCGTTCTGCAGGGAATTGGCGTGCAGAAACACATCTCCCGAGCCATCGGCCATCTCAACGAAACCGAAACCCTTCTCGGAATTATACCATTTCACCGTCGCTTTCACTTCCGGTGCGGTCGAGGGTGCCCCGAATCCCGAAAAAGCCGGCGGGAAAGAGGGCGCATTGCCATAAAAATTGTCGTCGTCAAAACCACGGCGGCGGGTCTGCCGCTGGCGGTCGTTCTTCGGGGGTCGCACTATAAAAACTGTCCTTCAATAGACTTCAGGGCACCAGGCGCAAGCCAAGCGCTGGCAGCATAGGGCAGCCCGTGGCAGCCATCAATCCCGAAATGCAGGGCGAACATGGGCAAATTGGCTAAAATACCCGCCATTTTTGCATAACAAGGGACTTCGTTACGCTTTATTGGCCAGCATCGCGTATCTGCCCAGCTTAACCGCCGCTTGTTCCGCGCGCATGCAGCCCGTATGAGCCCCGCCATGCCCTTTCCCGTTACCAATCCCAGCCTCGCCCGAGCCCTTGCCCAACGCGGCTATGCCGAACCCACCTCGGTGCAAAGTGCCGTGCTCGCCCCTGAGACCGAAGGACGGGACCTGTTAGTCTCCGCGCAGACCGGATCGGGCAAAACCGTCGCCTTCGGGCTGGCTCTGGCCGGCACCGTGCTGGGTGATGGCGAGACCATGCCCGCCACCCTGGCACCGCTGGTGCTGGTGATCGCCCCCACCCGCGAGCTGGCCTTGCAAGTGCATACGGAACTGACTTGGTTATATGAATTCACCGGGGCGCGCATCCTCGCTTGCGTCGGCGGCATGGATGCCCGGCGCGAGGCCCGACTGCTGCACGCGGGCTGCCATTTCGTCGTCGGCACACCGGGGCGGCTGAAAGACCATATCGAGCGCTGTAATCTGCGTCTTAATGAACTGGAAGCCGTGGTGCTGGACGAAGCCGACGAGATGCTCGATCTCGGCTTCCGCGAGGAGCTGGAGTTCATCCTCAGCGCGGCGCCGGAGGACCGGCGCACCTTGCTGTTTTCCGCCACCATCGCGCGGGAGATTGTGGCCCTGGCCCGCACCTACCAGCACAACGCCCTGCGGATAGATACCGCGGCGGCCAACCAGCCGCATGCGGATATTGAATACCGCGCCGTCCGCATGCCGGGTCAGGAGCTGGAAGCCGCATTGGTGAATATCCTGCGCGTCCAGGACAGCCGGGCCCTGGTGTTCTGCGCCACGCGGGACAATGTGCGCACCCTGCACGCGAATTTGATGGCGCGCGGCTTCACCGCCGTGGCCCTCTCGGGCGAACTCTCGCAGGCCGAGCGCAACGCCGCACTTTCAGCCTTGCGTGAGTCCCGCGCCCAGGTCTGCATCGCAACGGATGTCGCTGCGCGCGGGCTGGATCTGCCGGATCTCGACCTGGTGATTCACGCCGATTTGCCGACCAACAAGGCCACGTTCCTGCACCGCTCCGGGCGTACCGGACGCGCCGGGCGCAAGGGTGTTTCGGTGCTTCTGGTACCGCCGCAAAAGCAGCGTCGCGCCGAAATGCTGCTGCGCGAGGCCAACGCTGCCGCCATCTGGCAGTCCCCGCCGACCCAGGAGGACGTTCGCGCCAAGGATGAGCAGCGGCTACTGAACCATCCCAGCTTGGGCGAAGCGCTGAGCGAGACCACGCAGGGCCTCGCCGCCAGATTGCTGGAGCGCGCCAACCCCGAGGCGATCGCCGCCGCCTTCATTACCCTCGTCCAGGCCAAACTACCAACGCCCGCTGCGGTTACCATTTTACCACCCGAAGCCCCCCGTCCGGTGCGCGCCATGCGCGAACCCCACGCTGGCGGCACACCGCGCATGGCTCCTGGCAGTGGCTCCTGGTTCAGAGTCGCGCTCGGGCGCAAGCAAAACGCCGACCCACGCTGGCTGGTGCCGCTGATTTGCAAGGCTGGTGGCGTCACCAAACAAGATATCGGCGCCATTCGTATCTTCGACCGCGAAACAAAATTCGAAATCGCCGCCGGTGCCGCGCAAACCTTTGCCGCCGCCGCTGCCGCGCAAAGCGAGGCGCAGATTCAACCTGCCGCTCCCCCAGGCAACGCGCCACGCCCACATTTCGACGGCCCGGCCAAACCTGCTTTTAACAAAAAGAACGGCCCGGCCAAGCCTTATGCCACCAAACCTCATGCCGCCAAGCCTCATGCCCCCAAATCTCACGAACCCAAGCCCTATGCCGCCAAGCATGAGGGCAAGTTGAGCGAGCAACAGCGCCGCCGCCGGAATAAAGCTGGCCTACCGTAAATAATTGATCCAACCCTTCCGCCTTTGCGTAAAACGAGGGTGGAGGGGTGAACGGTGGAAACTTATCTCATCATCGGCGGCACGAGTGGCATCGGGCGGGCATTAGCCGCGCGGCTGCGCGCCACCGCGCCAGACGCTACCTTGTTCGTCACCAGCCGGTCTGCGGAGCGCGCCGCCGAGGCAGCGGCCCCGTTGGGTGCCGTGCCGCTCACCTTGCGGGTGGAAGAGCCCAACAGCATCAAGGCTGCCCTGGCGGAGGCCACGCATGACGGCGCGCTTTCCGGATTGGCTTATTGCGCGGGGTCCATCCTGTTGAAACCCCTGGCCAGGCTCACCGCGCAAGACATGCTTGAAACCTATGAGCTCAACGTGGTGGGCGCAGCACTTTGCGTACAGGCCGCCGCCTCGGCGCTGGCGGCAGCACAAGGCGCGGTGGTGATGTTTTCCTCTGTCGCGGCGAGGCAGGGTTTTGCCATGCATACGGCTATCGGCAGCGCCAAGGCGGCGGTGGAGGGGCTCACGCGTTCACTGGCGGCAGAACTGGCGCCCAAGGTCCGGGTAAACTGCATTGCCCCCAGCCTCACCGACACCGCCATGGCAGCCCCGATCATCGGTAACGATAAGATGAAGCAAGCCATCGCGGCACTGCATCCGCTGCCGCGTCTTGGTCAGCCGGATGAGGTGGCGGCCCTTGCCGCCTTTCTGCTTAGCCAGGATGCGGGTTGGATAACCGGGGAGGTATTTGGGATAGATGGCGGGCGCGCCAGCCTGCGCACCGGAAGGGGATGATCAATACTGGCGCAGTAACGCCACCAGCCGCCCTTGTACCTTTACCCGTTCAGCCGGGAAAATCTTTGTTTCGTACCTTACGTTGGCGGGTTCCAGAGCGATCGACTGCCCCTTGCGGCGCAGCCGTTTCAGCGTCACTTCGTTATTATCCACCAGCGCTACAATAATCTGGCCGTTCTCGGCTGCTTCGCCTCGACGGATAATCACGGTATCGCCGTCCAGAATCCCAGCCTCGATCATTGAATCCCCTTCGACGGTGAGCGCGAAATGCTCGCCCCCGCCAAGCATGGACATCGGCACCTCGACCGTATCTTCATTGTCCTGCAACGCCTCGATCGGCAGGCCCGCGGCGATCTTGCCGTAAAGCGGCAGGGAGATCGCCCCGGCTTCCGGCGCCTCGGTCCGCAACCCGGCCAGGCGCGGGCCGAAATTTCCCTTGATCACATTTGGCGTGAAACTGCCTGCCACGGCCGGTCCGGGGTTCAGGTTCTGCGGCAGCTTGGTTACCTCCAGCGCTCGCGCCCTGTGTTTGTGGCGGCGCAGAAACCCACGCTCCTCCAGGGCTGAAATCAGACGGTGAATGCCCGATTTCGAGCGCAGATCCAGCGCCTCCTTCATCTCCTCGAAGCTCGGGCTGCAGCCGGTTTCGCGTAAATGTTTGTCAATGAATATCAACAGCTCATGTTGCTTCGGGGTGAGCATCGAACGTCTCCAGAACAAAGCGCTAACACAAAATGTTCTAGTTTAGTTCTCGTTTTTGCGTCAAGCGTGTTATGCAAGGTCCAGCGGCAGAATATCCACAACATCCCCCGCTTCCAGGGCGGGGGCGTGCGGCACACGGCGGATCAGCGCCCTCGCCTCAGCCAAAGCGCGCAACATGCCGGAACTCTGCGTCCGCAGGGGCGTGGCAACCGGGCCTGCGCCATCATCGCAAAGCGTGGCGCGCACATAATCCTCGCGCTGATCGTTGGCTTTCATCGGCGCGCCAAGCCGGGCCTTCATTAGTTTTGGGGCCTGGGGCGGCAGCCCGCCCAGCACGGCAATGGCACCCGCCAGAAACAAAGCGGCGCATACATAGGCTGAAACCGGGTTACCGGGCAGCCCCAGCACCGGCAGCCCATGCACCTGCCCGAAAATCAGCGGCTTGCCGGGGCGCATGGCAATCTTCCAGAAATCCAGCGCAAAGCCATGTTGCGCCAGGCCGGCCTGCACCAGATCATGCGCGCCCACGCTGGCCCCGCCGGTGGTCACCAGAATATCAGCGCCGCGCGCGGCCTGTGCGCCTGCCGCCACAGCCTCCACATTATCCCGCGCGATGGGCAGCAGCAGCGCCTCCCCGCCATGGGCGTTTACAAACGCCGCCAGCATGGCCGCGTTGGAATTGGCGATGCCACCTTCCGGCACCGGCTCACCGGGCAGGTTAATCTCGTCCCCCGTGCAGAGAATCGCCACGCGGGGCTTACGATAAACGCAAAGCCAGGGATGCCCCGCAGCACCCGCTACGCCGATATCGCGCACTGAAAGCCGCCGTCCGGCAGAGATCACCTCATCACCGACGGCAAAATCCTCGCCCTGGCGGCGGATATGCAGGGCCAGGGCCACAGCCTCGTTCACCTGTACGCCTTGCGCGCTAGCACTGGCATTTTCCTGGATCAGCACGGCATCCGCGCCATCGGGGATGACGCTGCCGGTGAAAATCCTTACCGTTTCGCCAGTACCCATGCGCCCAGAAAAGGGATGCCCCGCCGGGGCCTCGCCGATCAGGCGCAGCACGGCACCTGACTGTGTATCTGCTGCCCGCACGGCATAGCCATCCATGGCGGAAACATCCGCCGGCGGCATGGAAAGCCGCGCCAGCACGGGCCTGGCCAACACCCGCTCATGCGCCTGCGCCAACCCTAGCATTTCCGCCGCCACCGGCCTCAGCCCCGCGAAAATCCGCGCCCGGGCTTCGTCAACACTAATCATGGCGCCGAGAATTCCCCACTTTTGCCGCCGGTTTTGCGGGTCAGGCGCACCGATTCAATCCGCATGGTTTTATCCACCGCCTTCACCATGTCGTAGATGGTGAGCGCGGCCAGGCTCACCGCCGTCAGCGCCTCCATCTCTACCCCGGTGCGCCCGGTGGTGCGGGCAATGGCGATAATCTCCACCGCATCCTCGCCCACTATGAGATCTATGCTCACCGCATCCAGGGGCAGCGGGTGGCAAAGTGGAATCAGCGCGCCGGTTTTCTTCGCGGCCATAATGCCGGCAATACGAGCCGCCGCCAGCACATCTCCCTTGGCGGTCTGGCCGTCCCGGATCAACGCCGCCGTTTCCGGCTTCATCACCACCCTGCCCTTGGCCTCGGCTTCGCGCGCCGTTACCGGCTTGGCCGAAACATCGACCATGCGCGCCGCGCCGTCTGGCCCGATATGGGTAAGCCCGCTCAAGCGCCCAGCAGTGTGCGCACCGCAGCGCTCACATCCTGCTCACGCATCAGGGATTCGCCAACCAGGAAGCCCTGCACGCAAATCTTGCGCAGCCGTTCAACATCCGCATTGGTCTTGATGCCGGATTCGGAGATCACGAATTTATTTGGCGGGCAAAAGCCGGAGAGCCTCTCCGTTACCGCGACATCCGTCACCATCGTCTTTAGATTACGGTTGTTGATGCCAAGCAACGGGGTTTGCAGCAGCAGCGCGCGCTCCAGCTCTTCCTCGTCATGCACCTCCACCAGCACGTCCATATCAAGCGCGCGGGCCAGGGCCTCAAGGTCGTGCGCCTGGCTGTCTTCCAGCGCTGCCATGATCAGCAGAATGCAATCCGCCCCCATCGCCCGGCTTTCGTAAATCTGCCACTCATCCAGCATGAAATCCTTGCGCAATACCGGCAGCTCCACCGCCGTCCTGGCCGCACGCAGATGCTCCGCCTCACCTTGGAAATACTTCTCGTCGGTCAACACGGAGAGGCAGGCAGCGCCCGCCGCCTCATAGGCCTGCGCAATCACCACGGGGTCGAAATCTTGCCTGATCAGCCCGCCCGAGGGCGATGCTTTTTTTATCTCTGCAATCAATCCCGGCCTGTT
>JAKBCD010000377.1 GCA_021808205.1 Pseudomonadota bacterium
CCTCATCCATCATGATCATGCCGGTGATGGAGGCGCGCAGCGAGACCTTGCCTTCGATCTTCGGCGTGGTGAGGCCCTTGGCCCCGCGCTCGATGAGAAAGCCGCGAATATCGCCCGCCTCGTCCTTTGCCCAGACCAGGCAGATATCCGCGATGGGGGAGTTGCTGATCCAGGTTTTGGAGCCGGAGATGAGGTAGCCGCCATCGACCTTCCTGGCGATGGTGCGCATGCCGGCGGGGTCTGACCCGGCATCTGGCTCTGTCAGGCCAAAGCAGCCCACCCATTCGCCGGTGCGCAGTTTGGGTAAATATTTATCCTTCAGCGCCGCGGAGCCGAACGCGGAGATCGGGTACATCACCAGGGAGGATTGCACGGAATAGGCGGAACGGTAGCCACTATCCACACGCTCGATCTCGCGGGCGATGAGGCCGTAGGCAACATAGGAGACATCCGCGCAATCATGGGTGGAAAGTGTGGCGCCGAGCAGCCCCAGCTCGCCCAGCTCGTTCATGATCTCGCGGTCGAACCGCTCCTCCCGGAAGGCCATCAGCACGCGCGGCAGCAATTTTTCCTGCGCGTAGGCATGGGCCATGTCGCGGATGGCGCGTTCCTCCTCGGTAAGGGCTGCCTCCAGCCGCAGCGGATCAGCCCAGTCGAAGGATGACATCTTGCCCTTGGCCATGGTTTCTCTCCGTGTATTATTGGTGCCATCCTGGCGCGGGGCGGAGCAAAAGGCTAGAGAGCCCCCATGCGCGACATTGACGATGCGGTGGTGATTGGCGCGGGTGCCGCCGGGCTGTTTTGCGCGGGCAGCCTGGCGCACGCGGGAATGCGCGTGGCGGTGCTGGAACATGGGCCAGAGCCGGGCCGGAAGATTTTGATTTCCGGCGGTGGGCGCTGCAACTTCACGAATCTTGAGGTGAGTGCCAAGAACTTCCTCTCCACCAATCCGCATTTCTGCAAATCAGCCCTGGCGGGGTTCACCCCGCATGATTTTCTGACGCTGGTGGAGGGGGCTGGCATCGCCTGGCATGAGAAAACCCTGGGGCAGCTATTCTGTGATGGCTCGGCACAGCAAATTGTGGCGCTGCTGCTGGCGCGCATGGGCGATGCCGCCCTGCATTGCGGCGTGACGGTGCGGGGGGTGTCTCACGACGGCACGTTCCGCGTGGAGACGGATCGCGGGTTGTTCCAAGCCAGGAATCTCGTCGTGGCGACAGGCGGACTGTCGATCCCGAAGCTGGGTGCCTCGGATTTCGCCTACCGGCTGGCGCGGCAATTCGGGCATGACGTGGTGCCGCCGCGCCCGGCCCTGGTGCCGCTGACCTTCGAGGCTGGCTGGATGAGCGCGCTGGCGGGGGCTTCAGCGCCGGTGACGGTGCAGGCAGGCAAGGCGCGCTTCTCGGAAAATTTGCTGTTCACCCATCGCGGGCTCTCCGGCCCGGCGGTTTTGCAAATCTCATCCTATCTGGCGCCGGGTGAGGCTTTCGCCGTGGATTTCGTACCCGGCACGCGGATGGATGAGGCACTGCCCACCGCCAAGCGCGTCCGGCCCAAGGCGGGGCTGAAAGCCGTGCTGGCGGAGCATCTGCCCGCCCGCTTCGCCGGATATTTGGCCGAGAGGCATGAAGGCAACCTCGCCGATTTACCCGACAAAACCCTGCATGCGCTGGGGACAAAGCTGAACCGGTTTGAATTCACGCCCCGCGGCACGGAGGGGTTTACGAAAGCCGAGGTGACGGCAGGCGGGGTGGACACCGCCGGGCTGCACTCCCGCGATTGCGGCAGCAGGATTGTGCCGGGGCTTTATTTCATCGGCGAGGCGGTGGACGTGACAGGCTGGCTCGGCGGCTATAACTTCCAATGGGCCTGGGCCAGCGGCCATGCCGCCGCGAAGGGGATTCAGGAGGCACGCTGATATGGCCAACGAGACGCAGAAAACCTACTGGAACGAAATTGCCGGACCAAAATGGCTGGGGTTGGGCGGCGCCATGGAAGCGCGGCTGGCGCCGGTAAGTGACGCCGTAATAGCAGCCGCAGCATTGCAACCGGGCGAGCATGTGCTGGATGTTGGCTGCGGCGCCGGCTTCACCAGCCTGGATGCCGCGCAGAAAGTGGGGCCTAGCGGACATGTTCTGGGTGTGGATATCTCCCACCCCATGCTGGAAGCCGCGCGGGAACTTGCCGCCAGGGAACATGCCGGACATCTTGAATTCGCCTTCGGCGATGCGCAGACGGATTATTTCACCCCGCCCGCGAATGTGTTCATCTCACGCTTCGGCGTGATGTTTTTTGAAAATCCGGTGGCGGCCTTCGCCAATCTGCGCCGCAGCGCCGCATCTGGGGCGCGGCTTGCCTTCGCCGCCTGGGCGCCCCTGGCTGATAATGTTCATTGGGCAAAGCCCCTGGCCATCGTGCAGGCGCAGCTTGGCCCCGGCACAGAACGCGCGCACCGCGCGGCCGGGCCACTCGCCTTCGACGACCCTGATTATGTCTTGGCGATTCTTCAGGAATCCGGCTGGAGCCATGGTGAGGTAACGGTGCAGAAGCTATTCCTGCGCGGGGTTTCGCTGGACGAGGAAGCGCGCATTGCCTGCACCATGGGACCATCTGGCGCGCTGCTGGATGAAAAACATGCAAGCCTGACGCAGCGTGAGACGGCTTACAATACCATTCACGCCGCATTGCCTGATTACGCGCAGATCGTGCCTGGCGGGGTAAGGCTGGCTGCGACTATCCACCTCATCACCGCCACGGCACCATAAAAGACGGCTTACATTATGTGTTCATTGAGCTGGACGGGCTAAGCCAAGTCTCTGGGGGTACGGTTTGCTCGAAGAATAACGGATCAATCCCCAGCTTGTCGAACAGCTCCAGCAGACCGCTGACCTCGGGCTGACCCGGCGGCGCATTCATCATGCCGTTATAGACCTCCTCCCCGGCGTTCATGTGAACCAGAAGATGCCAGCCGATGCCCTTGAATGC
>JAKBCD010000378.1 GCA_021808205.1 Pseudomonadota bacterium
TCCGGGACTATCTCAGCTCCGTTAACCAAAGGAGAAGTGAGATGTCTTGGGCGTTGGGCGTAGTGCTGCTGAGGCTATTCGGCGGAAACGAAGCCTTCAGGGAGCAGGATTTGCGCGAGCAGCCGGAGCAGGAGCCGCCCGCCCCGGTTCTGGCGCGCCCCGACAGACCAGCCGCTCAGGCGCGAGGCAGAATTTCATCTTCCCACAACGCCGCGATTTCCTGGCGTTTGGTGATTAACTGAAACCCGCCAGCATCCACCAGCACTGCGGCGGCACGGGGGCGGGCATTATAGGCGCTGCTCATAACGGCACCATATGCCCCCGCATCCAGTAGTGCGATGCGCGCACCCGGCTGCAAATCCGGTAGTTGCCGGTCTTTGGCGAAAATATCCGCACTCTCGCAGATCGGCCCCACCACATCGGCTGGTGTGGTGGGGTTTTGGTAAGCCGCAGCACCCACGGGTAGAATGCCGTGCCAGGCTTCGTACATGGCCGGGCGCATCAGCTCGTTCATCGCCGCATCCAGCACCAGGAAGCGTTTGCCCGCCTGTTTTTGTAAAATCACCGAACCAACCAGCAGCCCGGCGGGACCAACCAGATAGCGCCCTGGCTCCATCATCAGCTTAACACCCAGCCCGCTTGTGACCTGCCGCACAACAGCAGCGAAGGCAGAGGGGTTGAGCCCGGGTTCATCCTGGTAGCCAATGCCAAGGCCGCCGCCGATATCCAGCACCTCGACGTTCTGCCCGGCTTCACGCAAGGCGCGGATCATCTCCGCACCTTTTTCATAGGCGAGGCGATAGGGCTCGGTGGAGAGAATCTGGCTGCCGATATGCATGGCGATGCCCACCGCGTTTACGCCAGGCAGTTTCGCCGCGCGGGCGTAAAGGGCGGGTATATCTTCCGCCGCGATGCCGAACTTATTTTCCGCCAGCCCGGTGGTGATTTTGGCGTGGGTGCCGGCATCCACATCCGGGTTCATCCGCAGCGCGATATTCGCCACCACGCCCAGGCGCGTGGCAATGCCAGAGATCATCTCGATCTCTTCGGCACTTTCCACGTTGATCTGCCCGATGCCAGCGCCAAGGGCCGCTTCAAGCTCGGCAGCCGATTTGCCGACGCCGGAATAAACGATGTTCCGCGCCGCGACGCCCGCCTTGGTCGCGCGCAGGAACTCGCCGATGGACACCACATCCGCTCCGGCACCTTGCTCCCGGAACAGGTTTAGAATGGCGAGATGGTCATTGGCCTTCACCGCGTAATGGATGTGCATCGGCACGCCCTCGGCGGCGAAAGCATCACGCAGGGCGGCAAAGCGGGCGCGCATGGTGGCAGCACCGTAAACCCAAACCGGGGTGCCATGGGCATCGGCTATGGCGTTTAGCGCCACACCTTCCAGGCACAACCCATCCTGCGCGTGCATTTGCAATTGCGGGCGGACGGCCAGGAGGTCCTGTAAATCAGGTTCCGGGCCGGTGAAGTTCATATCGGCCATGTTATTGCGGCGCCGGATAGATGTGAGGATAGGTGATATTCTGCGCCGGGCCGGGGGGCTGGGGCGCGCCGCGCCGCCCGCAACCGGCCAGCGTGGCGAGACATAGCAGAGCCAGAATGATCTTCATGCCAGTTTCTCCAGCCAGATGGCAGCCTGTTTGGCGACATTGGCGGGCGCGGTGCCGCCATGGGAAACACGAGATGCAACGGAGGCCTGCACCGTCAGCACCTGGAAAATTTCCGCAACAATGCGCGGCTCCACGCTCTGCATCTGCGCGAGCGTCAGCTCCGATAGGTCGCACGCCTTGCCCTCAGCCAGGCGCACGAGCTGCCCGGTGGTGTGGTGGGCATCGCGGAAGGGCATTTTCAGCACCCGCACCAGCCAGTCAGCGAGATCGGTTGCGGTGGAGAAGCCGGAGCCCGCCAGCGCTTCCATGCGCGCCGTGTTGGCTTTCATGTCCCGCACCATGCCCTCCATCGCGGCGAGGCTGAGCGAGATGGCGGCCACAGCGTCGAACACCGGCTCTTTATCTTCCTGCATGTCCTTCGCGTAGGCCATCGGCAGGCCTTTCATAACGGTCAGCAGGTTTGTCAGCGCGCCGAAAATGCGGCCGGTTTTGGCTTTCGTCAGCTCCGCCGCGTCCGGGTTGCGCTTCTGCGGCATGATGGAGGAGCCGGTGGTGAACGCGTCCGACAGCTCGATGAGCTTATAGGGCGAGGAGCACCAGATGATGATCTCTTCCGAGAAGCGGGAGAGATGCATGGCGCAGATGGAAAGGGCTGAGAGAAATTCCAGCGCGAAATCGCGGTCTGAAACGCTGTCCAGCGAGTTTGCCGTCGGCCGGGCAAAACCCAGCGCCGCGGCGGTGGCAAAACGGTCGATGGGAAAAGAGGTGCCAGCCAAAGCCGCCGCCCCCAGCGGGCATTCGTTCAGGCGCGCCCGGGCATCATGCAGCCGCCCGGCATCGCGGGCCAGCATCTCCACATAGGCCAGCAAATGGTGACCAAAAGTAACCGGCTGGGCGGTTTGCAGGTGGGTGAAGCCCGGCATCACGGTGTTTGCGTGCTCGGCGGCGCGTTCGGCCAGGGCCTTCATCAAGCCATGAACCTGCGCCAGAACGCCATCCATGGCATCGCGCACCCATAGGCGGAAATCCGTCGCCACCTGGTCGTTTCGGCTGCGGGCTGTGTGCAGGCGCCGCGCCGCCTCGCCGATTCGCTCGGTGAGGCGCACTTCGATGTTGGTGTGGATATCCTCCAGCGCCTCGGAGAACTCGAATCGCCCAGCTTCGATCTCGGCGGCAATCGCCTCCAGCCCGGCCTTGATGGCGGCGTGATCCTCATGGGTGATGATGCCCTGCTGTGCCAGCATCGCCGCATGGGCCTGGCTGCCGGCAATATCTTGCCGCCAGAGCTTGGCATCGAAGCTGATCGAGGCATTAATGGCCTGCATCACCTCGGCGGGACCGGCGCCAAACCGCCC
>JAKBCD010000379.1 GCA_021808205.1 Pseudomonadota bacterium
CCGCCAGCTTGCCGGGCAGCGATGAAATATCCAGCACCCCCTTGCGGCGGGTAAGCTCACGAGCACGGCGGGCAGCCTCACGCGCCGAGGCGGCGTCCATCACCTTCTGCACAATGTGCTTTGCTTCCTTGGGGTGCGTCTCGAACCAATGGCCCAGCGCATCCGCCACCGCCGCCTGCACCACCGGCTGCACCTCGGAAGAAATCAACTTGTCCTTGGTCTGGGAAGAGAATTTCGGGTCCGGCACTTTCACCGAGAGCACGGCGGTCAGGCCCTCGCGCATATCCTCACCGGAAAGGTCGGCCATGTCTTTCTTACCAGCGATGCTCTTGGCATAATTGCTCACCACACGGGTCAGCGCGGCGCGGAACCCGGCCATATGGGTGCCACCATCGCGCTGGGTGATGTTGTTGGTGAAGCAGAGCATGGTCTCGTGGTAGGAATCGTTCCAGGTGAGTGCGAACTCAACCTTGATCCCCGCCTCCTTGGCCTCGCTGATCGCGGTGATCGGGGCCGGCAGTACGGAATTCTTCGCACGGTCCAGCCAGAGGCAAAACTCCTTTACCCCGCCCTGGTAATGAAACTCCGCCTGCTGGAAGAGCGCGTGCCGTTCGTCGCGCAACACAATCGCCAGCCCCGAATTCAAAAAGGCCAGCTCGCGCAGGCGGCGCTCGAACACCGCATAGTCGAAATCCGTGTGGGTGAAGGTGGCGGCGGAGGGTTTGAACGTTACCTCCGTGCCGTTGGGGTGGTCCGACGGGCCGACGATCTTCAGCGGCTGCACCGTGTCGCCATTCTCGAAGCGGATGAAATGTTCCTGCCCGTTGCGCCAGATGCGCACTTCCATCCATTCGGAGAGCGCGTTCACCACTGCCGCACCCACGCCGTGCAGGCCACCGGAAACCTTGTAGCTGTTCTGATTGAACTTGCCGCCCGCGTGCAGCTTGGTCAGCACCACCTCGGCGGCGGAAATACCCTCTTCTGGGTGAATATCCGTGGGAATACCGCGGCCGTTATCGCTAACGGTCATGGAGCCGTCGCCGTTCAGCACGGCTCCCACACGGTTGGCGAAGCCGGCTTGGGCCTCGTCCACCGCATTGTCGATAATCTCGAAGCCCATATGGTGCAGGCCCGAGCCGTCATCCGTGTCGCCGATATACATGCCCGGCCGCTTACGGACGGCATCCAGCCCCTTTAAAACACTGATCGATGCGGCGTCGTAGGCATCGTCAAGCGGGGCAGAATCAGGCGTATCGGACATAAGGGTAACAGGCTCCAGAGTCGTTGGATGAAGCCAGTTTATACCGTATATCCGGGCGAACACCTAATGCCCGGGGTGCTTTTTCTAAGTCACACTCGCATAACTCGGCTGCGCAGACACAGCAGCCATGCCGCGCTGCGGGACAATTCCCAAAGCCGTGGCCAAATCAATAATACCTTGGCGGAACGGGCCGCGCTGGCGCACCGCCAGCGTGCCAAACCCGGAGTGGCGGCCCACCAGCCGGGGCAGATCCGGTATCACCGCGTCAAACGTCGCGCCCAGTTTGTCTTCCATGAAATGCTGCGCCAGCCCGCCTTGTGCGTTGGCCTTGTTCAGCACCAGAAAGGGGCGCGGCGCTTGGCCGGAGCCCCCCGGCAGGCTGCGCAGCTTCTCCACATTGCGCAGCGAAATCAAGGTCGGGTCCAGCACGATCACGCGCTGCTGCGCGTTGAACAGCAATTGCCTCGCCAGCGGTGTCAGCCGCGCACCGGTATCCGCCACGGTGAAATTATAACGCTCCTGGATGGTCTGCACGAAGTTCACCAACCCTTCCGGGTTGCACGGCGCTTCCCAGGCCAGGGATTCCATGCCCGCCATCACGTGCAACCTGTCTCCCAGATCCTGCACGCAGCGTTCGATCAACAACTGGTCTACCCGCTGCGGCGCCTCCAGCACGGCGGACAAGCCACGGCTGGCAGGCAAATTCAAATCCAGCGCCAGCGTGCCTGTGTTCACCTCACCATCCAGCAGCAGCGTATGCCTGTGCAGCTCGGTCGCGAGGTAAGCCCCTAGATTGCCAGCAATGCAGCTCGTGCCTGCCCCGCCCCGCGCCCCGCAGAGCGCAATCATCCGCCCGCCGCGCTGCCCGGCCTGCTTATGGCCCGCATCGCCGATAAGCGGCAGAAAATGCTCTGAAATCATGTCTCTGGTCAGGGGTTTGGGGATGTATTCCCTTACCCCCATGTTTTTAACCACGAGCCGGTAGAAATTCACGTCCCGGCTCTCGCCGACCGCCAGCACCATTGTTCCAGCATCCACCGCATCGGCCAGGTCCATCAGCGCGTTAATCGGCTGCTCCTCACCGGAAAGATCCACCAGCACAATTTCTGGCGTAGGCATCGCCGCCAGAATCGTCAGGGCCTGGCGGTAATCCGCCAAATGCACCAGATTATGATGGGGAATCCGCCCGGCCAGCGCCATTCGCAACTCATTCACGCTGGCTTCATCGCTGGTAAAGCCAATGAATTTATCCCGCTTCGGGGCAAGCGCCGTGGGCGCCGGGTTCAGGCTGTTGCTATACGGCTCGCCCGGCGGCGCGTCCACCTGGCGCAGAAAGGGGGGCGGGTTGTCTTGCATATGGCAATCCTCCAGAGACCCGGAAACTTCAACAGATATCGGTTGCCATCGCGTTAAGAAGCGGCGGCTTTTCCCAACGAGGTTGCAGGCCGGGCCGCCGCGCTCTATCAGCGCCGCTCATTTGGATTTTTACAGGATACGATGGCTCGGCAGAAAAAAGGCCGCAAACTGGACGGCTGGATCATTCTCGACAAACCACAAGGCATCACCAGCACGCAAGCGCTGAACAAGGTGAAGCGGGCACTTGACGCCCAGAAAGCCGGACATGGCGGCACGCTGGACCCGCTGGCCACAGGCATTCTGCCGCTGGCCTTT
>JAKBCD010000380.1 GCA_021808205.1 Pseudomonadota bacterium
AAGCTCTTCCAGCGCCAGCACCAGATGCGCCGCCACGCCAGCAGCGCGTTCCAACTCCGCCGCCGCATAATCCAGCGTGGCGTCAAAGCATTCCGGGTCGAACATCAAATTGATATCCCGCACCATCCCGCCCAAAGGCGCACCAAAGGTTGGCGCATCACCAGGAAAGGCGAAGGCTGGGCTGCCCGGTGCCAGCTCCACTGTTGCCATGCCTTTAACCTCCAGGCGCAGCCGCCCTTCCAATATCCCCATCAACCGGGAGATTCCGGGGAAAACCGAAAATGGCCCGGCCTCATTCACATCCGCCAGGCTCATGCGCCAGCCGAATTCCCGGCCCTTGCCCGGCGCGCTTGCCACCAGGCGGGTCATGCCGCCGCCATTTTTCCAGGGCATCTCAGGCCGCGCGGCTGCTTTGAACAATTCCACCATAATGCCTCTGTTCTCCTGGTTACGCGCAAGTGGTCCTTTACGCCGCCACCCACCGCGATTACTTCATGTAAGCATATGTTCAGGGTGAAGTGCATCCCGAAGGAGTGCTGATGATAAGCCGCGTGATCCCAGTTGAGCCTTTTGTACTTGTCGTTTTCGGGGCCACGGGAGATCTTTCCCGCCGCAAGCTCATTCCCGCGATGTTCGAGCGCGATGCCGCCGGGCAGCTTCCCGCGGACGTCGTGCTTATCGGCGTTTCGCGCGGGCAGTTATCGCAGGAGGAATTCGCCGCCCTGGCCAAAGAGGCTGTGGAGGAACATGTGCCGCAAACGGAGCGCCCCGCAGCGCTCATGGAACGGTTTGCCAAGCGGCTGCATTATATCGCCGCGGATGCCACGGGCGAGGCGGGCTGGGCGGATCTGGCGGCGCAATTGGCCCAGTACAAGCAGCATACCATTGTTTTCTACCTCGCCACCGGCCCGGCTTTGTTCGGGCCCATCTGTGAAAATCTGGGCCGGTTCAATCTGGCGCGGGGCAACACCAGGGTGGTGGTGGAAAAGCCGGTGGGCAAGGATAGCGCTTCGGCCCATGCGGTGAACGAGGCGATCGCCCAGGTGTTCCCGGAAGACCGCGTTTACCGGATCGACCATTATTTGGGTAAAGAGACGGTGCAGAACCTGATGGCGCTGCGTTTTGCTAACGGATTGTTTGAACCCTTGTGGAACGCCGCGCATATCGACCATGTGCAGATTACCGTGGCCGAAGCCCTGGGGGTTGAGGGCCGGGCGGGGTATTACGATACGGCCGGTGCCCTGCGGGACATGGTGCAGA
The DNA here is from genome assembly GCA_021808205.1 of Pseudomonadota bacterium. The sequence continues at coordinate 1,261 of JAKBCD010000380.1, forward strand.
ACCATATCATGCAACTGCTCTGCCTGGTGGCGATGGAACCGCCCGCGATGTTGGATGCTGATGCGGTGCGCGATGAAAAGCTGAAAGTGCTGCGGGCGTTAAAACCCATGGAGGCGCCAAACTGGGTGCGCGGCCAGTACCGCGCCGGGGCTTCCGCCGGGGGGCCGGTGCCGGGATATTTAGAGGAGCTTGGCGCGCCGGAGAGCCGGACGGAAACCTTTGTGGCGCTGAAGGCCGAAATTGAGAATTGGCGCTGGGCGGGCGTGCCGTTTTATCTGCGTACCGGCAAGCGGCTGGCCGAGCGCGTGTCGGAAATCGTCATCACCTTCCGCCCAGTACCGCATTCCATGTTTGGCCAGGGGGCTGGGCCGATCGTTCCAAACCGGCTCGTGATCCGCCTGCAGCCGGATGAAGGGGTGAAGCTCTGGCTGATGATTAAAGACCCTGGCCCTGGCGGCATGCGCCTGCGCCCGGTGCCGCTGGATATGAGCTTCGCCTCGGCCTTTGCCGAGCGCAACCCGGATGCCTATGAGCGGCTGATGATGGACGTGGTGCGCGGCAACCAAACCCTGTTCATGCGCCGCGACGAGGTGGTGGCCGCCTGGGCCTGGATCGACCCGATTTTGGAAGCCTGGAGCCAGGCCCCCGAGCCGCCGAAACCTTACACTGCGGGCACCTGGGGGCCGAGTGCGGCCATTGCGCTGATTGAGCGGGACGGCCGCACCTGGGCTGATGGCGGCATGTGATGCAGAGCTTTCCAAACCGGGAGGCGCTGGCAAAAACGTTGGCGCAGGATGTTGCGGCGGCCCTTTCCGCCCGCCTCGCCGTGCAGGTGCAAGCCATGCTGGCGGTTTCCGGCGGCAGCACGCCGGGGGCGTTTTTCACGGCGCTGAGCCAGACGGCGTTGGACTGGTCCCGCGTGGTTGTCACGCTGGTGGATGACCGCTGGGTGCCAGAGGAAAGCCCGCGCAGCAACGCGGCCTTGGTGCGGCGACATCTGCTGGTTAACAATGCGGCGGCGGCGCGGTTCATCCCGCTTTATAATGGCGCTGCCTCCCCGCGAGCCGGGGTGGCTGCGTTGGAGGCGCAATTTGCACAATTGCCCTTGTCTCTGGCGGCGGCGGTCTTAGGTATGGGGGAGGATGGCCACACGGCGTCTTTTTTCCCCGGCGGTGACCGCTTGGCAGATGCGCTGGCACCAGCGCAGGGGCAGAGCTTTGAAGCGATAACCGCGCCGAATGCTGGCGAGCCGCGCGTCACCCTCACGCTGCCGGTGCTGCTGAGGGCGGATTTGCTGGCTTTGCACATTGAAGGTGCCGCCAAGCGTAAGGTTCTGGGCCAGGCTTTATCCGCAGGGCCTGTTGAGGCCATGCCCGTGCGCGCCGTGTTGCACCACGATCCGAAAATTTACTGGAGCCCCTGATAATGGTTCATCCCGCGCTTGCCGCCGTTACCCAACGCATTATCGAACGCAGCCGCTTGCGGCGCGGGCTTTATCTGCAACGCGTAAGCGCGGCTGCCAGCACCAAACCCAAACGCCAGGCGCTGGGTTGCGCCAACCAGGCGCATGGTTTCGCGGGTTGCGGGGCGGGCGATAAATCCGTGTTGCGGGATGGCACCGGGCCCAGCCTTGGCATCGTGACGGCCTATAACGACATGCTTTCCGC
>JAKBCD010000381.1 GCA_021808205.1 Pseudomonadota bacterium
TGTGGCGGAGCTATTTCCTGATCTTCGCTGGCCGGCGCAGCTTGAAGTGCGTTCGGGGATGCATGTTGTCCGCCCGCGTTATGAGGTTGTGCGCGCAGGGCGCACGCGCATCGCGCATGTGAATGTGGAGCGCGCGGATTTGCAGCCGGACCCCGGCATTAAGGCGCTGCATCCTGCCATGGGGCGTGGGTATCTTTTGCCGTTTCCCGTGCTGCCGCTTGGGCGTTTTAAAACCATCGCATTGCCCACTCCGATGGTTGAAGCCGAGCGCGACATGCCGCTGCGCATGGATATTTTCACGCCGCAAGGTGAGAAGATCGCGGAAAAATTTCTTGGCCGTTTGCCACGCAACCATGATTGCGCCGTAGACCTTGACGATGTGTTGCCTGAAGGCGCGCTGCCCGATGGCGGACATGCCGAGCTGGTTTATGATTTCCGCGAGGACGGTGAGGCGGATGGCTGGTTGCACGCGCTGTTCCGTTTCGAGGATCGCACCAACGGCCACGCGGCTGAGAGCAGTTTCGGCGCGCATATCTTCAACACGCTGATGATTTATAAGAACGAGCCGCAGAGCTATACCGGCAAACCGCCGGGGCTTTCCACTAGGCTGTTCCTGAAGCTCGGTTTTGGCGGGCGGGAGAGTTTCTGCATCCTGATCTATCCGACTTCCGCGCCATGGGTGGAAAAATCCAGTACAGACCTGGAACTATACGATGATCAAGGTGTTTTGCGGGAAACGGTGCGCATTCATATCGCCAGTTCAGGTTCTAAACTTGTGAAGCCTGTTCAGCATTTTTCGCCGGCCGCTCTCAAGGCGGCGGGAGAAGCCGGCTATGTGCTGATCCGCGATGCCACCTGCCGCCTGTTCGGCTTCCATGGTCTGGAAAACGAGGCTGGTGGATTTTCGCTCGACCACATGTTCGGATTCTAAAACGCGATAGCCAAGGTTTCTTGTCAGGGCTGCGTGGTTATCACAAGCTGGCTGGTGTCGTACCCCAGGACGGCAGCGCGGTTGATGAGTGTGCGCAGATCCAACGGGTCGAGATTGGGCGAACGAGATAAAATCCACAGATAGCGTCCCGATGGTTCGCCAACGATAGACCAGCTATAATCCTGCGCATGGTCCAGCACCCAATAATCGCCCAGGTAAAACGGCCCAAGAAAGCTCACCTTGAACTTGGCACCCCCACTGCCGGGTACCAATTTCGCGGTGCCTCGGGCCGTGCGCGCTTTGCCGCCGGCGGCGCGGCAAGCGTTCACGATGGTGATCTTGCCGTCCGCGCGCAGGCTGTAATCGGCGGTGACAGCCTCGCAGCCTTTTTCGAAGGCGTTGTCGTAGCGCGCCACCTCGTACCAGCGGCCCAGATAACCTTCTAACGAGACAGGGTGCAGGGGTTCTGGCACAAGCCGATTACCAACCGGCTGGCGCCGGAGCAGCGTGGAAAAAATGCCTCGAGAAGCCGCCACCTCTGACTGCCTTTCAGTTGCAAATACTAGCTTGTACATGGTGGCGCGCAAGCCGCCCGTCCAGGTCTCTCAGGCGGGTTCTGAGATCAAGTTTGGCAATGCGGGGAAGGGTTCACCAAGCGGTCTCCATTGGCCGCCGCGCAAGATCTCGCTGGGGTTGAATTTTGCCTTGTACCCCATCTTGCGACTTTCCTTGACCCAATAGCCGAGATAGACATTTTCAAGCCCCAGTTCTAACGCCCGGCGCACCAGCCAGAGGATGGCGTAAGTGCCGAGCGAACGCTGGCGCAAAGCGGTGTCGAAAAAGCTATAGACGGCGGAAACCCCGTCCCCTAGCCGGTCGGTCAGGCAGGCGCCGACGAGGCGGCCGCCGGGTAGGCGGAACTCAACCATCGAGGTTTCAATCGGCGTATCCTCCACCATCGCCCGGTAATCGTAAAAGCTCATGGTGGACATATCGCCCTCGCCATGGCGCGCATGTTGGTAGGTCTGGAACAGCGCATATTGCTCGACCGTGGCCCGGGGCGGCATCTCCTGCACCAGCAAATCAGCGTTGCGCCGCTTAATGCGCTTCTGGCTCCGGTCCGGCAGGAAATCCCGCGCCCGGATACGGATCGGCACACAGGCGTTGCAGTTTGGGCAGACGGGCGCATACGCGATGTTATGGCTGCGCCGGAAGCCGCCGCGGGAAAGCCGGTCGTGCAATGTCTCGGCGGAAACGCCAGCAAGCTCCGTCACCACCTTGCGTTCCGTGCGGCCCGCCACGTAAGGGCAGGGCAGGGGCGAGGTGGTATAGAAGAAATGTGGTCTTCTGGTGGGCTTGAAGCTCATGCTAAGCCCTATGTTTGAGAGTTGATGGCCCGGCGTCAATAAGGAAATTGCGTGGCGCGCACCAAGGTGAGGCCAGAGAGCATGTCATGCGCGGTCCGGTGGCGCGGATTGAGGAAGGCCAGCAGGAAAGGCAGGCCCGCCAGCACAAAGCTGAGCCAAAGCAGCAAGGTCCACACAAAGGCCTGGGCAAGCGTTGGTGGTTCCAGCGTGGCGTCCTGTCGCACGGCCAAGCCCGCCATACGCTGGCCAGGTGTGGCGCCGGTGCCGCCGATCAGCAGCGTGTAATAAAGCAGCGGCAGCCAGGGCAGAATATGAAATGCCAGCCAGCCGAAACCCAGCGTCAGTACGCCGAAAATGGCGATGGCGATGGCCATGGCCCAGAAGAACGCCGCGATTCCGATTATGTCGAGAATAAACGCGGCACAGCGGCGGATGATCACCCCGTCAGAAAGTGCGCGGTCAGGTGGCAGGGGGGGGTAGAATGCGGTTTGGCCCATGACCTGATTCTGCGCTTTTTTGTGCTGAAAGAGCAAGAGCCACGATGGTTGCCAGACATGCCGCCAGCAAGGGGGCATATACAAACCAGCGAGACGCAGGGGAGAGCAACAGCCATGGCGCCAAGTAGG
>JAKBCD010000382.1 GCA_021808205.1 Pseudomonadota bacterium
GGCCCGCCGGGGATGGGATAGACGCAAATCGGCTCTAGTGTAACCGGGTTAAGCGCGGTGAGCGAGGTTTGGCCCGGCCCGCGGTTGGAGACGTAGAGGATGTGCCGCTGCTCATCCAGGAAGATATTATGCGCGCCGTCGCCGGTTTTCTGCCAGCGGGTGATGGCGCCGCTGATCGGGTCCACCTCCACTATGCCGCCTTCACCCATGATGCAGACGATCACCCGCCCATTGAGCCACAGTACCCCCGCCGGGGTGGTGCCCACATTCACGCTCCAGCGTTCGGTCATGCTGGTGAGGTCCAGCGAGACCAGCGTATTGGAGCGCTGCATGGAGTGGAACGACCAGCGGGAATCCGGTGAGAAATCCAGGTGGCTTGGCCAGTGGCCAGGCTTGAAGCGTTTTACCAGGGAGAAATCCGCGCCGTCATAAATATCCACGAAATCCAGCCGCAGCGCGTTCACCACGAAATAGCGGTTATCCGGGGTGAAGCCGATCTGGTAGGGGTCCGCGATGCGTTTGATACCTAGTGGCGCCCCGGTGCGAGGGTTGTAGATGAACAATGCGTTGCCCGAGGCATCAGCCACCAGAAGCTGCTGGCGGTTTGGCGTGAGCGCCCAATGGCTGGGCTCGCGGTAGGCGGGCTCTGTGCCAATCACCTGCTGCGTGGCCATGTCGATAATGCTGAGTGAGCCTTCGGCGGAGTTCAGGACGATGGCGATGGGAGGCGTGGCTTGGGCCAGGGCGGGGTCTGCGGCGGCGAAGGCGAGGGGCAAGGCCAGGGCGGTGCGGCGGGTGAACATGCCGCCCGTTTAGACCTGTTTTCTGCATCTGCGAAGATGACGCTCGCCCATAAAAAGAACGCCGAACCGGTTGAGGCGATGAGAGTGTTGTCGGTGATTGATTGGATGGCAAAGGCCAGAAAAGTGAGGCGCATCAGCCAGGCCTGGCCGCGCGGCAGCGGGCGGGAGCCGCGTGTTACCCATAGCGCCAGCAGCAGGATCAGCAGAAACAGCCCTACAAACCCGCCCTCGCTGCCGATGCGCAAATACTCATCGTGCGCGGCGTTGGTGCCGAGCAGGGCGCTGAGTTGCGATGTGATGGGAAGAATGACCTTGCCAGCGCCCACCCCCCAGCCGAGCCAGGGCGATTGCTGCATGGCCTGCACAAAGAAGGGCCATACCAGCGTGCGGTGGGAGAGGTCTGTGGCCTCGCCAAGCTGGGTGAGGTCCACCGCGCGCAGGAACCCGAGCAGCCCGGAGCCCAGCAGCGCCAGAGAGGCCAGAGCCCCGGCGGCGGCCAGCGCCATCAGCCGTTTTTGCAGCAGCAGCAGCGCCAGCATCATCATGACCGCCATGGCCAGGGGTGAGCGCGCGCCGGTGAGCAGGATGATGATGAAGTTCACGCCCGCCATGGCGGCCATGCCGAGCCGGGGCTGGTCCGCCAGTTCCAGCACCGCGGCGTAGAGGCCGATGAGTGCGAAACCGCCCAGAAATGGCGGCTGGCCATTGCCCCCCAGACGAAGCGCCCCTTGTTCCAGCACATAGAATTGGTCCAGCCCTGAGAGCGCCAGCACAGCAGCCACCCCCACCGCGAAAACCGGCGCCCAGATGAGGGCGATGATGGCCGTGCGGCGGAATTTTTCAGGCTGGTGTACAAAGCCGAACAGAAACGGTGCCGCCGAGCCGACCAGCGACCGCACAGAGGCTTGCAGGCTCAAGCCCGGATGCAGCCCGTGGATGAGCCCGGTGCAGAACATGAACAGAAACGCGAAGGCGGGGTTCCAGCGGTCTGCTTTCAACCCGCCGCGCAGGGCAGCGCCCGCCAGCACCGCCAGCCCGTAGGCTTTCAGCAGCCCGGCGGTGGTTTCCGGGTCGCCGGTGACGCCGCTCAGCCAATTATCCGGCCCGGTGGCGAGTGCCAGCACCCAGAGCACCAGCCCCGCCCGTGGCCAGGCAACCGCCAGACCGGCCAGGAGTAATGCCGGAATCACAACCAAGAATTGCAACATGGCGCCCTCATAAACTGTTTGGCCGCCATGCGCTTGAGATTTTCGCGCAATGGCCCGAGACTATCGGCATGATCTTGAATACGTTAGAGGCAGGCGAAGGCCCGCCGCTGGTTCTTCTGCACGGGCTTTTCGGTGCCGCGCGCAGCCTTGGTATCCTGTCCCGTGGTCTTTCCGCCTCGTTCCGCGTGCTGGCTTTGGACCAGCGCAACCATGGCGAAAGCCCGCGCGGCGGGACCATGGATTATGCCACCATGGCGGCGGATGTGGCGGAGACGCTGACGCAGCTTGGCATACACCGCGCCCGGTTCTGCGGCCATTCCATGGGCGGAAAAACCGCGATGATGCTGGCGCTGGCCGCGCCTGAGAGGGTGGAAAAGCTGGCGGTGATGGATATCGCCCCGGTGACGTATCGGCATGACCATTCGGACTTGGTTGCGGCGATGCGAGCCGTGCCGCTCTCGCCAGCACTCACCCGTGGCGAAGCGGATAAGGCAATGGCCGCCACGGTGAAAGAGGCGCCGTTGCGCGCGTTTCTGCTGAACAATCTGGTGCTGGGCGAGGCGCCGCGCTGGCGGCTGGGGCTGGATGAGATTAGCGCCAATATGGCCAATTTATTCCGGTGGGACGACCCGCCGGGGGCGAAGCCCTATGCCGGCCCGGCGCTGTTTCTCTGCGGTGCCGACTCCAACTTTGTTGTACCCGCTGCCGAGCCAGAGATTCTGCAACGCTTTCCTGCGGCACGAATCGAGCGGGTGGAGGGGGCATCGCATTGGCTGCACGCCGAGAAGCCTGAGCAGGTGATTGCCGCATTGAGGAATTTCTTGATCTGATGAGCCAGTTCGATGTGATTGTAATCGGCGCCGGTATTGTTGGTGCTTCGGTGGCGGCGCGGCTGATCGCCACCCACCG
>JAKBCD010000383.1 GCA_021808205.1 Pseudomonadota bacterium
AACCCACACATGCGGGTATTGCCGCAGCACCTCGGCCAAAGCTGTCAGCGCCGCGCGGGAGAGCACGGCGCCGGATGGGTTGCTGGGGTAATTCAGAATCAAAAGTTTGGTGCGGCCGCTTATGGCGTTGGCCAGCGCTTCTGGTTGCAGCACGAATCCGTGCTCCTGCGGGCATGGCACGAACACAGGCGTGCCGCCTGCGAATTTCACCGTCTGTTCGTAGCCCGCCCAAGAGGGGGCGGGAATGATCACCTCATCCCCCTCGCCGACGAGGGACATGATGACATTGAAAATACCTTGTTTGCCGCCATTGGTTACCAGCACGTCCTGCGGGCGGGTTGCGATGCCATGCTCGCGGGTAAATTTCTGCGCCACCGCCGTGCGCAAGGGCTCGCTGCCGTTCAGGGGCGGGTACTTGGTATCGCCGCGCTTTGCGGCCTCATGCGCGGCATCCACCACATGTCCGGGTGTAGGAAAATCAGGCTCGCCCAAGGAGAGGGAGATGATGTCCATGCCCTGTGCCTGCAGGGCGCGGGCGCGGGCGGCCATGGCGAAGGTGGCGGCCAGCTCAGTGCGGCCGATGCGATTAGCAAACTCTGTCATGCGGCCGGTTTATGCGTGGCTAGGCCAAGGGGCAAGCCGAGGCTGGAGCTGCCTGTCAGCCTCGCAACAGCACAGGCAACCAGCGCCGGCGCTTTGGCGGGGTGTAGGATTCGACACCACGGGGGCTGGCCAGCTCCATCGCCAGCATCGTCAGCCGGTAAGCGGCGTCCGGGTTGCGTTTGAGATAAGCCCGAATGATGGCATCCGCCTCAAGGTCCAGCGGGGCATGCGCGCCGTTGAGCGCGCTGTCCAGAAATGCCAGAATGTTTTGATGCTCTTGCCGGGTCACAGCCAAATTTTAGGGGCAAGTTCGGCCTTTTTGGCAAGGGCCATTATTGGTAATTACGCCGAATTCACCTTGGGTACTCAACTTTAACGGATTGATAAATAAAGAGTAAATTTCCATCCCTGTAGAATTCACTTATGCGTGACATGCCAATTGAGCTGAGCACTTGCCGGGAGGCGAAATTATCTTCCCGGGCCACCGCAATAAGGCGCCTGATCCCTGCCGTATCGTGCCCATAAACCAAGGCCGCGGATGCGGCTTCCCGCGCCAGCCCCACACCGCGTGCCTCGGGGTAGAAGGCAAACCGCAGCGCCGTGCCGCGCTCATCGGGCCGGCGCATCAGCGCGGTTATCCCCAAAAACTCTCCCCGCCTGGTGCGGACAGCCCACATGCCGTGGCCGTGTTCGCCCCAGCCGCGAATATCCTGCGCCAGTTCCTCGGCCACCTGCACGGGTGAGCGCACCCCGCCCAGCATCAGCGCATAGGCGCGCGGGTCAGCCTTCAGCCGGATGAGGTCCGGCAGGTCTTGGTGGCCCACGGGTGTCATCCGCAGGCGCGCCGTCTCCAGCACCCAGGCGGATGAAACGCTCATGCCTGGATGGTCACCGAGTCAGCGGGCGGTATTTGATGCGGTGCGGCTCGGCCGCGTCTTGCCCTAAGCGGCGGCGCTTGTCTTCCTCGTAGGCCTGGAAGTTGCCCTCAAACCATTCCACATGGCTGTCGCCCTCAAAGGCCAGGATATGCGTGGCCAAACGGTCCAGGAACCAGCGGTCATGCGAGATCACCACCGCACAGCCAGCGAATTCCATCAGCGCGTCTTCCAGGGCGCGCAGCGTGTCCACATCCAGATCGTTGGTCGGCTCATCGAGCAGGATGACGTTGGCTTCGGATTTCAGCATCTTCGCCAGATGTACGCGGTTGCGCTCACCGCCGGAGAGAATGCCAACCTTCTTCTGCTGGTCAGAGCCCTTGAAGTTGAACGCGCCCACATAAGCGCGCGAGGCAATGGTGCGCTTGCCCAGATAAATCACATCCGTGCCGCCGGAGATTTCCTCCCACACGTTTTTATTGTCATCCAGGCTGTCGCGGCTCTGGTCCACATAGCCAAGCTTCACTGTCTCGCCGATCTTCAAGGCGCCGGAATCGGGCTTTTCCGCCCCGGTGATCATTTTGAACAGCGTGGATTTGCCAGCGCCGTTGGGGCCGATCACGCCGACAATGCCGCCCGGCGGCAGCTTGAAGTTCAAATTCTCGATCAGCTCGCGGTCGCCAAAGCCCTTGCAGAGATCCTGCGCCTCGATCACCGTGCCGCCCAGACGCGGGCCGGGCGGAATGACGATTTCCGCCACGCCACCAGCCAGCTCCTGCGATTTCGCCAGCATCTCCTCATAACGCTGAATACGCGCGCGGCTCTTGGTCTGGCGGGCCTTGGGCGAGGCGCTGATCCATTCCCGCTCCTCGGCCAGAGCGCGCTGGCGGGAGGATTCTTCTTTCTCCTCCTGTGCCAGGCGTTTCTGCTTCTGCTCCAGCCAGGAAGAGTAGTTGCCCTCATACGGGTAGCCGCGGCCGCGCTCGATCTCCAGAATCCAGTTGGTCACGTTATCCAGGAAGTAACGGTCGTGGGTGATGAGAATCACGGTGCCGGTGTAATTCTCCAGCGTGCGCTCCAGCCAGGCCACGGATTCGGCGTCCAGATGGTTGGTCGGCTCATCCAGCAGCAGAATATCCGGCTTTTCCAGCAACAGGCGGCAGAGCGCCACGCGGCGTTTCTCACCGCCCGAAAGCGGGCCGACATCAGCCTCTGCCGGCGGGCAGCGCAGCGCGTCAAGCGCGATCTCGATCTGTCGGTCGAGGTCCCAGCCATCCTTGGCGTCGATAAGCTCCTGCAACTGCGCCTGTTCAGCCAGCAAATCGTTCATCTTGTCGTCGTCCATCGGCTCCATGAACGCTTCGGAGATTTCGTTGAAGCGTTTCAGCGCGGCGCGGACCTCCTGGAACGCCTCGGCGACGTTCTCACCGACATTCTTGG
>JAKBCD010000384.1 GCA_021808205.1 Pseudomonadota bacterium
AGATATTTCTGCAGCCAATCCGTGAACAGCGCGCTCAGCTCGTGCGGCAGGCGCAGCATGGTGGTGTAAGCGCTGGTCGCGCCCGCTTTCGTGGCTTCCGCAAGTATCCGCTCCATTTCGGCATCGTTAAGGCCGGGGATCATCGGTGAGACCATTACTCCCACCGGAATGCCTGCTTCGGCAAGTTCTGAGATCGCGGCAAGGCGCCGGGCGGGGGAGGCGGCGCGCGGCTCCATGGCCCGGGCTAAGGCGGGGTCTAGCGTGGTGATGGACACATGTACCTTCGCCAGCCTGTTCGTGGCCATGCGGGCGAGAATATCCTTATCCCGTGCCACGCCGGCGGATTTGGTGACGATGCCGACCGGATGGTTGAAACGCTCCAGCGCCTGCAGAATCGAGCGGGTAATGCCAAGCGTGCGCTCCACTGGCTGGTATGGGTCTGTATTTGAGCCAAGTACGATGACGCCAGGCTTATAGCCGGGGCGTGACAGCTCTTTTTCCAGCAGGCTGGCGGCCTCCGGCTTGAATATGATCTTCGTCTCGAAATCCAGCCCCGGGGAAAGGCCAAGATAAGCGTGGCTTGGTCTGGCGAAACAATAAATGCAGCCGTGTTCGCAGCCTCTGTAGGGGTTTACGCTCGTATCGAAGGCGAGGTCGGGGCTGTCGTTCCGCGCAATGATGCTGCGCGCGGCATCGCGGAGCAGCGTTGTCTGCGGCCGTTCCCGCTCTTCCTCATGGTCCCAGCCGTCGTCGAAAGCTTCCAGCCGCTCCGCGTTGAAGCGATTGGCCGGATTCAAACCCGTGCCACGCCCCTTGATGGCGCCCGGCCCGGCATCCTGCTTGATTCGCACGTGGGAAACAGACATATTGTTCATGCTCCGTTCTTGTTTGATTAGGATCATTTCATCCACGCAAGTCAAGAACAAAAGCAGAACAAAAACATTAAAAATAAAGCCGCCCTGGGCGGCCTTATGTCAGGCTTTTAAAAAATGCTCCTTTAGCCGGGGCATTAGCTCCACCAGATTACAGGGGCGGTGCCGCGCATCCAGCTGAAAACGCAGAATATCGTCCCATCCGTCTTTCACGGCACCTGTTGAGCCCGGCAAGGCGAAGAGATATGTGCCATTGGCCACCGCGCCCAAGGCGCGGGATTGCATGGTGGAGGTGCCAATTTTGGCGTAAGAGAGCATCCGGAACAGTTCGCCGAAGCCCTCGATCACTTTCTCGGCCACGCGATGAAAAGCCTCCGGCGTTACATCGCGGCCGGTAACGCCGGTGCCGCCGGTTGTTATCACCACATCCACGTTAGGGTCTGCGACCCAGGCGCGTAAACCCGCCTCGATCAGGTCCGCGTCATCCTGGATAATGCTGCGGCCTACCAGCACGTGTCCGGCCGCGGTTACGCGGTCTGCCAGCGCATCGCCGGAGGTATCGTTCGCCTCTGTACGTGTGTCGGATATCGTGGCGATGGCGATACGCACGGGGATGAAAGGGCGGTTTTCGTCGATTCGGCTCATTCTGCGTCTGCCGTTTCAATCGGTGCGGGGTTGAAGCTGTGCAGGGTGGGGAACTCGCCTTGCGCCAGAGCGTCCAGGCTGCGGGGTTTCAGGCCGATTTCCTCGGCATAGAGCCAGCTGTCAGCCAGCACCTGGCGCACGAAACGCCGGGTTTGGTCATTCGGGATCGTCTCGATGAACAGCAGCGGATCGGAAGCGTCGCTGATTTTGCTGTACCAGGCGGCGGCGGCGCCAGGCCCGGCATTATAGCTGGCCAGAACGGCGAGCAGATTGCCTTGAATGCCCGGCTGCTGGCCAAGATATTTCAAATAAGCCTGGCCGAGGGCGAGATTTGCCGAAGGGTTGTCGATCGAGCCGGTTACATCCTCCGCCTCGCGCATGGTCGCGGCGGTTGCGGGCATAAGCTGCATCAGCCCGCGCGCGCCGACGCGGGAGACCGCCGTGGCGTCAAAGCCGGATTCGGTTCGGGCCAGCGCGTAGAGCAGCGCCGGGTCCACGCTGAAGCCGCCTTGCGGGTGCATGGCGGGCAGGGGCAGGTGCGCGCCGGCAATCTCGTCGACGGGGCTTGGCATGGTGCTGGCGATGGCAATGGTCACATTCACCAGGCCAGCGCGGGCCGCCACAGCCAGCACAGCGCGGCTAAGGCCTGGGGTAGATTGCATTTGCGGCCAAAGTGCCCGCAGCGCGGTTTCTGCCTGCCTGGTTAGCCCCACTTGAAGCATTTCAAAGGCGAGATGCCCATCCGGCAAAGAATCAACGGCGGAAATATCTGCTTCCGTCAGCGTCGCCGCGATGCCGCTGGGACCAAACCCCTGGCCCAGCAGGCGGCTGGCCAGCATACCGTAAAACGTATCCCCCGCCCAGGAGGCCTGATGAAGCCAGTCGAGATATTGGTCTGGCTGCTGTTGGCGTAGGGCCGCGCGTGCGGCCCAGAAGGCGCTGGCGGCGCGGTCATCATCAGAAATGCCGTGCATTTCGGCGCCCTGGCGGAAATCATCCGCGGCAGCGGTGAGGTTGCCTTGCCTCCATTCATCAAGCCCGGTCATGAATTCACGGCGCCAGGCAGCACTTTCCGGCGCCCAACTAGGCCGCGCCGCGCCGTGGGCGCTCAGCGTTTCTTCCGGCAGCAGAGATAGCTGCGGCGGAGCTGGCATTTCATCGCGCGTCAGCTTGTGCTGCATCAGCTCGTAAATGGCTGGGGCTTCTGGCTCAGTAGAATGTTTCGCCCACCAGGCGGTCAGTTCCGCCGGCTTGGTGATGTAATTATCGCTCAGATACCGTTCAGCCAGAACCACTCCGGTAAGGCCAGTGTCCGATACACGCTGCAGCATCTGGTTGGAGGCGCTGAAATCCCCCTGCGCCTGCAATTGCAAGGCGCGTTGGTAAAATACCACGTCGCT
>JAKBCD010000385.1 GCA_021808205.1 Pseudomonadota bacterium
TTTCTTCCTCAAACACGCCCATCCGCGTCTCGAAATCGGCGGACATGGCGGAGAGATCGTTTTTGTCCACCAGCACGCCTTCGGCTTCCATTTCCGCCAGCACGGGGATCAGCTTTTTCTCAAGCAGCTCATAAAGCGCCAGAGATTTATGTACCCGCAAGGCAGGCTTCAGCGCGCCCCATAACCGCAGGCCCACATCCGCCGCCTCGCCGCCCAACTCAGCGGCTTTTTCCACCGGCGCTTCCGCGAAATTCACCCGCGCGCGGCCCGTACCCGTCACGTCATCCGGTGATTTCACGCTATGGGAGAGACGCACACGCGCCAGCGTGGCGAGGTCTTGCGCGAAATTCCCCGCATCCTGGCTGTAGGAAATCAGCATCACATCATCCAGCGGTGCCACCGGCCCCAGCCCGGCGCGGGCAATCGCTTCCAGTCCAAATTTCGCGTCGTGGAAAATCTTCAGCACCGAAGCATCGCCAAACAGCGCATCAAGCTCAGCCGCCGCATCGGCCCAGGGCAACTGCGGCTCAGCATCCAGCATCACGTGGTGCTTGAGCGGCAGATACGCGCCCTGCCCCGGTTTGGCCGCCAGCCCCACCCCCACCAGATTGCCATGCAGGCCGTTTGGGTCGTCCGTCTGCACGGAAAGGGCGAGCAATCCGGTCTCCCGCGCCGTGGCGGCGATGGCTTGCAACTCGGCCAGCTTATAAATGGACTTGTAGGGACCAAAAGGCGCGTGGCTGATCTCAACCGGCGCTTCTTCCTCGGCCACGCCATCCTCCAATCCCAGCCGGTGGCGGATGGAGCGGAAATTATTCTCAACCAGGAAGGCGCGGAGCACCGCGGCGTCCCAGGGCCGCACCGCCAGTTCCTCAATCGGCACGGGCAACGGCACCTCGGCGCACAACGTCACCAGAATCTTGGAAATCCGCGCCGCCTCGGCATGTTCGATCAGCGCATCTCGCCGCTTGGATGGCTTCATGGAGGGTGCCGCCTCCAGCACCGCCTCCAACGTGCCGTATTCGCCGATGAGCGCCGCTGCCCCCTTGGGGCCAATACCCGGCACGCCCGGCACGTTATCCACCGAATCACCGATCAGCGCCTGCACCTCGATCACCTTCTCCGGCCCCACGCCAAACTTCGCCTCCACCTCGGCGGGGCCGATGGGCGTGTTCTTCATCGGGTCCAGCATGGAAACGCAGGGACCGAGAAGCTGCATCAAATCCTTGTCGGAGGAGACGATGACCACCTCATCCCCCGCCGCACTGGCCTTCCTGGCGTAAGAGGCGATGAGATCATCCGCCTCCCAATCCTCAAGCTCAATGCTCGGCACCCCGAAAGCCTTCGTCGCCTCGCGGATGAGCGCGAATTGCGGTACCAACTCTGGCGGCGGCGGCGGGCGGTGGGCTTTATACTGGTCGTAGATGCGGTCCCGGAAGGTCTTGCGCCCGGCGTCGAAAATCACCGCCAGATGCGTGCCGGTATGCTCCTTCAACAGCCGCGCCAGCATGTTACAGAAGCCGAAAACCGCGTTCACATGCACGCCGTCGGCACGCTGCATGTCCGGTATGGCGTGGAAGGCCCGGAAGATAAAACCCGAGCCGTCAACCAGAACGAGCCTCAATGGCTCTCGTCCGCGCCCTCGCCATCCAGGATGAAGATGCGCGAGCAATAAGGGCAGGCGACTTGCTCGCCCGGAATACGCAGGTAAACCTTGGGATGGCCGAGCGGCCCTACACCGCCGTCGCAGGAGACAGAACGGGTTGTTACATGAATAATCTCAGAGTGGTTGATCGAATCCGTCTGTACGCTCATGGGTCGGCGCTCCGTTGCAAACTCATTTCCGCCCCCCTCTTAGCGGCATTCCGCGCCATACCCAAGCTGGCCCTGGCCGCAACACTGGCAGGCTGTACGGCCATCCCGTTCGGGGTGCCGAAAGCCCGGCCGGGGCATCCGATCATCACCTCGGGCTATTTCAACCTGGCCGACGGCGCCAGCCAACCCTACCGGCTCTACCCCGCCCAAGGGCGCGTGGAAGCCGTGGTGCTGGCACTGCATGGCTACACGGACAGCCGGGACGGCTGGGAAATATTGGCCAGTTACCTGAACCCGCATGGCATCGAGATTTACGCGCCAGACCTCTCATCCTTCGGCGCCACCAAAAACCGTGGCCATTGGCCGGGCACAGCGACATTGGTGGATGAAGCACGGGAGGAAGCGGAGCAATTGCGCGCCCGCTACCCGCACACGCCGCTCTATATCATGGGTGAGAGCATGGGCGGGGCCATTGGCATTCTGCTAGGTGCCTCCACCAACCCGCCGCCGGTGGATGGCTACGTGCTTTCAGCCCCCGCCGTATGGGGCGGTCCGGCAATGGACCCGTTTTATAAGGCAACGCTGCGGGTGGCAGATTTCTTCGCGCCGGAGAAGCGACTCACCGGACAGTCAGTTCATATCAAAGCGTCGGACAATACCGCGGCGCTGCTCGCCTTCGGGGAAGACCCGCTGACCATCCACGCGCCCAGCATCAGCAACATTGCCGGGCTGGTGCGGCTCATGGGTCAAGCCCAGGCGGCTTGCGGGCATTTCAACAAAAAGGCGCTGTTTCTCTATGGCGGGCATGACCAGCTGATCCCGAAGGAAGCAATGCGCGCCTGCTGGCAGGCCATTCCGGCACAGGCGCCGGTTACGCTGGCCTTCTACCCGCCGGACTACCACCTTATTCCGCGCGACCTGGAGCGGGCGGTGCCCAGCGCCGATATTCTGGCATTTCTGAAAAATCGCGGCCTGCCTTCGGACGCGCCAAGCCAGGCCACGGTGTTTTTGGCAGACGGGGATTAACCCCGCCCAGCCATTACAGGCTCTTTTCGATCCAGGCCTTCAGCACGGATTTCGGCGCGGCACCCACCTGCTG
>JAKBCD010000386.1 GCA_021808205.1 Pseudomonadota bacterium
GCCAGCAGCGGGCCGAGCCAGAGGGCGGCCATCCGCTCGGCAGGTTCGTTAACGAGGTATAGCGGGTATGAGATGGCGCCGAGATAGAGCAAAGGCTGCGCCTTGAGTGGGCTGCCCCAGCCGTGGCGCTGGGCGAGCATAACCCCGGTCCAGGCAAAGCCGACCAGAATTTTATGCGGCTCGGTAACGGCGGCGAGCAGGCAAACCCCCGCAAGGCAGGCGATGAACGGGGCCACACGGCTGGAGGCAAGCCAGAGGCGGCTGGCAAGCCCGAGGGCGAACCAGGGGGCGGCTGCCGGCAGAAACGCGCGGGAAAACTCGTTGCCCAATGGTAGCAAATGGTAAAAAATACCCAAAGCCAGCAGGGCCAAAGCGAACCGGAAGAAATCGCGCGGGGCGAGCAGCCCGATCAGCAGGTAAAACTGCCATTCCGTGGAAAGTGACCAGGCGGGGCCGAGCAGCGTGACCCAGCCATAGGGCAGCAAGGAATCCGGGATGAGCCCGTGCAGCAAGGTGAGATGTGCAAGCAGATGTGCCCAAAGCGGATGCGGCAAGCCGGGCGAGACGATATCCCGCGCTGCCGTGCTGGCCCAGGGCAAAGCGGGCAACGGGTCGCCTCTGGTCAGGGTTAGAATCGAAAATGCCAACACCAAGAAATAAACCGGCAGCAGCCGCCGGGCGCGGGCGGCGATGAAGGGGCGGAACCGCCAGCCATGATGCTCCACGGAGCCTGCGATGACTAACCCGCTGAGTGCAAAGAACAGATCAACCGCCGCCTGGCCATGGGCGAATGGCGCCCCAATCCAGGCCGGGGCGTTGGTTAACGGCAGAGCATGACCGAGCAGGATGTAAACCGCCAGCAGCCCGCGCACCCCGTCCAGACGTTGAAGTCGTTGCATGAATACAACTTAAACGAGAATCCATGCTTTCTACCAGTCAGGCTTTGCTTATGGCGGCGCTTGTTTGAGCCCGCCGAGAGGCCATGTGGCATGGCAGTACTCACGGCTTGAAGGAGCATGCGGTTTATGCCGAGCTGGCAGTCCTATGTTGTGCATCCGGTGTTGCGGATGTTCGTGAAGCGCAAGCTGGCCAAGGCGTTCACGCCTTTTGAGGCGCGGGCCGCGTTTGGCAAGCATCCGCAGCAGGCGGTTCCTGGCGCCAGTTTCACGGCGGAGAGTGTGGGCGACATCCGGGGCGAATGGGCGCGGGGCAAGGCTCCTGCCGTGGGGGCGATGCTGTATCTGCATGGCGGCGGCTATTTTGCCTGCTCTCCGACCACGCACAGGCCGATCACCGGCGGGTTCGCGGTGCGCGGCTTCGCGGTGTTTGCCCCCGCTTACCGCCTGGCGCCGGAACATCCGTTTCCGGCCGCGGTTGAGGATGCGCTGGCATGCTATCGCGCTCTGTTGGCATTGCACGGGGCAGGGCGACTGGTGGTGGCAGGTGACTCAGCCGGGGGTGGGCTCGCTTTGGCCACGCTGATGGCGGCGCGCGATGCCGGCTGTGCCATGCCCGCCGGGCTGGTGCTGTTTTCCCCCTGGACTGATCTGGCCGCCACGGGCGCTTCCATTCAGGCCAATGCGGCGCGGGAGAGCATGCTGGTAGGCACGCGCATTCCTGAGGTGGCGGCGCTGTATTTACAAGGCACACAGCCCAAAACGCCTTTGGCCTCTCCTCTTTATGGCGACCTCAGCGGCCTCCCGCCAACTTTGATCCAGGTTTCGGATCGGGAGATATTGCTAGATGATTCAACGCGGGTGGCGGAGAAGATCAACGCCGCTGGCGGCAGGGCGACGCTCTCGGTATGGCCGAACCTGCCGCATGCCTGGCAGATCAGCCAATCCTTCCTACCGGAGGCGCGCCAAGCGCTGACCCAGGCGGCGGATTTTGCCAGCTCTGCCCTTGCATCTGGGGTCGCGGCGGCGTAAAGCCGGGCTTTCCTCGCTGCCGGTCGGGATCGGCGGTTTTTTGTGTATGGAGTTTATACGGTGAAGGCCAATATCCATCCGGACTATCACGAGATCAATATCATCATGACGGATGGTACGGAGTTCAAAACCCGGTCCTGCATGGGCAAAGAGGGTGAGACCCTGCGCCTGGACATCGATCCGAAGTCTCACCCGGCCTGGACCGGCGTGCAGCGCGTTATGGATACCGGCGGCCAGGTTGCCAAGTTCAACAAGCGCTTTGCCGGCATTGGCACGCGCACGAAGTAAGCCGCGCCACCGCGTGAAGGCCATACGGCAAAGGCCGCCCATAGGGCGGCCTTTTTTACGTTGAGGGCAGCGCAGAGGGCTCAGGCTTCGGCGATCAGCCTTCCGGCTTCCTGCACGCCTAGCGCCTGCAGGCTGCGCAAGGCCGCACTCAAGCCACGGTTTAATTGCTGTGCCCGGCGGCTGGCATTGACGGAGCGTTTGGCAAAGCGGGTGAGGGCGCCGCGCAGCGCATCGGCCAAGCCGGCGGCGTCTGTTTGCTCGATATGCCGGAGCTGGGCGGCGGCGGCAGCAAGATCGGACGCGCCAAGCCTTCCCATTGTCTCGGCGATTTCGGCGAAAGCCGGTGCGGCGTCGTTCAACGCCACCTCGACACTGACCGCCGCCTCGGAAATTTCGTTCGGTTTGCCGGTGAGCATCAGGCTGTCGAGCTTTTGCAGCTTGTGAGTAAGATCCTCAACCAGATCCAATCCTTTGCGCAACAATTCGCTAACGGGTTGAGAGTCACTGGCGGCCGATGGGGGTGGCACATGGCGGAACTGCCCTGAAATGCTCATCGTGATGTCTCCTTGAGTACGGTGGAGATGGCCTGGGCCAGAGTTTCCGGGGAGACATTATAGCTGCCATTGGCCAGGGCGGCCTTGATGGCGTTGACATTCGGCTGGTTGACGCCGGTGGCGCCGCGGGCGGCGGAG
>JAKBCD010000387.1 GCA_021808205.1 Pseudomonadota bacterium
CCCAGCCGCGCCGCGCCGCGCCACCGCCCGCGAAATGCTGCCCACCAGGCGCAGCGGCTATACGCAGAAAGTGGCCGTGGGCGGGCACAAGCTGTTCCTTTCCACTGGCGAATACAAGGATGGCCGCCTGGGTGAAATTTTCATCGCCCTGCATAAGGAAGGCTCGGCCTTCCGCGGACTGATGGATGCCTTCGCCATCTCGGTCAGCATCGGGCTGCAGCACGGGGTGAGCCTGGAGGATTATGTGGAAGCCTTCACCTTCACTCGCTTCGGGCCCGCCGGCACGGTGGAGGGCGACCCCGCCGTGGCCGCCGCCACTTCCATGCTGGATTATGTGTTCCGCAATCTGGCGGTGAATTATCTGGGCCAGACCAACCTGGCTCCGGCCAGCATTGACGAACCGGACAGCGTGGGCGAGGGTGCCGTGGAGCGCGCGCCACTGCTGCCGCTGGACCTGCCGGCCCCGGCGCCGCGGGAGCGCCGCCGAACCTTAAAGCTGGTGAGCTGACCCATGAGCATTTCCGCGCGCCTGGCCGAGCTGGGCATTACCCTGCCGCAGGCCATGGCACCCGTGGCGAATTATGTGCCCGTGAGCGTTACCGGCAATCTGGTGACAGTGAGCGGCCAATTGCCCGCCATGGGCGGCAAGGTGGCTGTTACCGGCAAGCTGGGAGGCGGGGTGACGCTCGACGAAGGCCGGCACGCGGCGCGGCTATGCCTGGTCAACCTGCTGGCACAGCTTCAGGCGGCGCTGCCCGGCGGGCTGGACAGTATTTCCAAGGTGGTGCGTCTGGGCGGCTTTATCGCCTGCACGCCGGATTTCACCCAACATGCGGTGGTGATGAACGGCGCCTCGGACCTTGCTGTGGCCGTGTTTGGCGAGGCCGGTCGCCACGCGCGCTCCACAGTTGGCGTGCCTTGCCTGCCGCTGGACGCCGCCGTTGAGGTCGAAGGGCTGTTTTATACCGGCTGAAAACCCGCCTAAGCCGATATCGAACTTTTTTCCGCCTTTTTCCTGGCTATAAGCGACATATGAGCCATAGCGAAAACCCACTCCTGCCGATGCGCATGGCGGTGAACATTGTGCTCGACGGCGTGCTGGCAGCGCTGGCCGTTGCGGGCAGCTTCTGGCTCGCCAATCCGGCGGCGCCCATGCCGCAGCCGCACGCCCTGCCGCTGGCAGGGGCCGGGGCCATCTGGCTGATCGGCATTCCCTTCGGGCTGGCGCGCCTGCATTGGCGCTTTGTTTCCCTGCGCGACCTGGTGCTGCTGGGGGCCGCGGCCATCGTAACCTCCATCATGCTCACGCTGCTGATGGTGGGAGCTGGGTTTTCACTGCCCTCCCCTGCGTTTCCGGTTATTTTGGCCCTGGTAATGGCGGCCTGCCTCACGGTGCCGAAGCTGCTCTACCGGCTGCTGCGCCAGCAGCGCGGCGAACAGGGCGCGGCGCAGACCGCGCTGCTGGTGGGAGATGGGGAAAATGCCGAATTGTTTCTTTCCGCCCATGCCCAGCAGCGCCATGCGCCCTACCGGATCACCGGACTGATTGCGCTGTCTGAAAAACATATCGGCCGGCGCGTGCATGGGCTGGATGTGCTGAGCGCCGCCGAGGAAGGCGAGGCGATGCTGGGCAGGCTGGCGGAGAAGCCGGACCTGCTGATCGTCACGGCTCCGCACTTCACCGGCGACCGGCTGAACTTGTTGATGCGCGCCGCCGAAGCCAGGAATATCCGCGTGATGCGGGCACCTTGCCTCACCCGCCTGGCTCCGGCGGAGCAGAAAGTGGCGTTGCAGCCCATCGCGATCGAGGATCTGCTGAACCGCCGCCAGGTGCGGCTGGACCTGGACGCGATGGCGGCGATGATTGCAGGCAAGCGGGTGATGGTGACCGGGGCGGGTGGGAGCATCGGCTCCGAATTGTGCCGCCAGCTGGCTGGATTCAGCCCGGCGGAGATATTGTTGCTGGATTCCTCGGAATTCGCGCTCTGGCAGATCGATCTCGAAATCCGGGAAATGGCCCCTGCCCTGCCGCGCCGCGCCGTAGTGGCGGATGTGCGGGACGAGCCGCATATCCGCGCCATCGCCCGGGATTTCGCACCGGAACTGGTGTTCCACGCGGCGGCGCTGAAGCATGTGCCGATTGTGGAGGCGAACCGGCTGGAGGGATTGCGCACCAACGCGCTTGGCACGCGGGTGGTGGCGGATGCCGCCGCCGCCGCCGGAGCAAAGTTGATGGTGTTGATTTCGACCGACAAGGCAGTGAACCCCAGCTCGGTAATGGGGGCTTCCAAGCGCCTGGCGGAGATGTACGCCCAGGCGCTGGACGTGCAGGCAAGGCACGAGCAGCAGGGTATGCGCTGCGTAACGGTGCGGTTTGGCAATGTGCTGGGTTCCACCGGCTCCGTGGTGCCGCTGTTTCGCCGCCAGCTGGCGCAAGGCGGGCCGTTGACCGTGACCGACCCGGAGATGCAGCGTTACTTCATGACCGTGCGCGAGGCCGTGGGGCTGGTGCTGCAAGCCTCCACCGTGGGCTGCGGCGAAGAAGCCATCCCGGATGGCGGCATCTTCGTGTTGGATATGGGCGAGCCGGTGAAGATCGTGGATCTCGCCCGGCAGATGATCCGGCTGGCCGGGCTGAAGCCGGATGAGGATATCCAGATTGAATTCACCGGGCTTCGGCCGGGTGAAAAATTGTTTGAAGAATTGTTTCACGGCGCTGAGCAGCCAGTGCCCACGGCCTTTGAAGGGCTGCTGATGGCCACGCCACGGCTTGTAAATCTTGAAGCCGTGAGCGAGGCCCTGCGGGAGCTGGCGCAAAATGCGCGCCAGGGTGACGAGAACAGCGCAGTGGCCCTGCTGCACCGGATGGTGCCGGAATTTTTAGGCACGCCGGG
>JAKBCD010000388.1 GCA_021808205.1 Pseudomonadota bacterium
GCCGCTCTCCATCACGTCGTGTCCTGGCATGTCCCTCGTCTTCTAAATTTGATACGATTGTATTCTTTCTTGCCTGCTCAATTCGTATCTTGCCGCAGCAGTTTCAAGCAACGTCCAGAATCACGCTCCATGCGGTTCCCATTGGTAAAATAACAGCGCCCATATTACTTAAGCGCCACTCTGGCGGGATGATGATGATGGATTTTGACCTTTTCGTGATTGGCGGCGGCTCTGGCGGCGTGCGCTGCGGGCGTGTTGCGGCGACGCACGGGGCGCGGGTGGGCGTGGCGGAATCCCGCTTCTGGGGCGGCACCTGCGTGAACGTGGGCTGCGTGCCGAAAAAATTCATGGTGATGGCGGCGGAATACGGCGCCCTGGCCGAGGACGCACGCGGCTTCGGCTGGGACATTGCGAATACCGGTTATGACTGGTCCCGGCTGATCGCCGCGAAGAATAAGGAAATTTCCCGGCTGAACGGCATCTACACCAGGCTGCTGAACCAGGCGGGCGCAAAGATTTTCGAGGCAAAGGCTAGCTTTATCGACGCGCATACGCTGGATGTGGGGGGTAAGCGCATCACGGCGGAGAAAATCGTGATCGCCACCGGCGGCCACCCCACCGGGCTGGAGATTCCCGGCGCTGAACACGCCATCGTCTCCGACGATATTTTCGTGATGCAGAACATGCCCCGGCGCGTGGCGGTGGTGGGCAGCGGTTATATCGCGGTGGAATTCGCGGGCGTGTTCGCCGGGCTGGGGGCGCAGACGCATCTCATCTACCGCCAGCCGCTGCCCCTGCGCGGGTTCGATGAGGATCTGCGCGGCGCCCTCGCCGAAGCCCTGGGGCAGACCCATGTGCGGCTGCACCCCGGCACCACGCCCACCGCCATCACGCGGGATGGTGCGGGCAAGCATCTGCTGCTCTCCAACGGCACAGTGCTGGAGGTGGATGCGATATTGTTCGCCACCGGCCGCGCGCCCAACACCGCGGGGCTGAATTTGACGGCGGCGGGGGTTGAAACCGGTGCGGCGGGCGAGGTGAAGATCAACGCGGATTTCACCACCAGCGTGCCGCATATCTACGCGCTGGGGGATGTAACCAACCGGCTGAACCTGACCCCCGTGGCCACCGCCGAGGGCCACGCCCTGGCGGATACGCTGTTTGGCAACAAGCCGCGCGGGGTGAGCCTGGAGACCGTGCCGACGGCGGTGTTCTCCATCCCGCCCATCGCCACGGTGGGTATCTCGGAGGCGGAAGCGGCGAAACGGCCGGATGGCGCGCGCATCTTCCTTACCCGCTTCACCCCGATGCGCCACACAATTTCCGGCCGCAAGCGGCAAACCGTGATGAAACTGATCGTGGATGCGAAGACAGACAAAGTGCTGGGCGCGCATATGCTGGGCGAGGACGCGCCGGAGATCATGCAGGGGCTGGCGGTGGCGATTGTCGCGGGTGCCACCAAGGCGGATTTCGACCGCACAATCGGCATTCACCCCACCGCGGCTGAGGAGTTCGTAACCCTGCGCACACAGACCAGGGTTGTTGGCCCCGAAACTGGCGCTGTGTAGCCTTTATTCCTAAATCCCGTTTATAAAGGGCCGATAGGAACGCCTCCTGGAGAGAGCATGGATACGATCACCCCAGCCGGAATGAACAACGGCTGGACCCCAAGCAGCTGGCGCGCCCGCCCCATCCGGCAGGTGCCAAGCTACCCGAACCCGGACCAGCTGGCCGCCATGGAAGCGCGGCTGGCGAAGTTTCCGCCGCTGGTGTTCGCCGGCGAGGCGCGGAACCTGAAGGCGCAGCTTGCCCGCGCCGCCTCCGGCCAGGCGTTTGTGCTGCAAGGCGGCGATTGCGCGGAGAGCTTCGGGGATTTCACCGCGAACATCATCCGCGACACCTTCCGCGTGCTGCTGCAAATGGCGGTGGTGCTCACCTTCGGCGGCGCCATGCCGGTGGTGAAGCTCGGCCGCATGGCCGGGCAGTTCGCCAAGCCGCGCTCATCAGACACCGAAACGCTGGGCGATGTAACCCTGCCCTCCTACCGGGGTGATATCATCAACGGCCCGGAATTCAGCGCCGAAGCGCGCATCCCCGACCCCAACCGCATGGAATTTGGCTATTTCCAGTCCGCCGGCACGCTGAATTTGCTGCGCGCCTTCGCCTCCGGCGGCTATGCGGATCTGCACGAGGTGCACCGCTGGAACCTGGATTTTGTGCAGAAATCCCCGCTGGCGGCGAAGTACCAGGACCTCGCCACGCGGATCGACGAAACGCTGGGCTTCATGGCCGCCTGCGGGCTTTCCAGCGACGCCACGCCGCAAATCCGCGAGACGGATTTTTACACCAGCCACGAGGCGCTGCTGCTGCCTTACGAACAGGCGCTGACCCGCGTGGATTCCACCACCGGCGACCATTACGCCTGCTCGGCGCATTTCCTCTGGATCGGCGACCGTACCCGCCAGCTGGATGGCGCGCATGTGGAGTTCATGCGCGGCATCAAAAACCCCATCGGCATGAAGGTGGGCCCCAGCATGGAGGCAGACGACCTGCTGCGGATTATGGATGCGCTGGACCCTGAGCACGAGCCGGGACGCCTGACGCTGATCACCCGCATGGGGGCTGCCAAAGTGGCCGAAAAACTGCCGCCCTTGCTGCGCGCCGTTAAAAAAGCTGGGCGCAAGCCAGTGTGGCTGAGCGATGCGATGCACGGCAACGGCATCACCACCGCCGCCAAGGTGAAAACCCGGCGCTTCGACGATATCGTGGCCGAGCTGCGCGGCTTTTTCGATGCGCATGAGGCGGAAGGCACCATTGCCGCCGGGGCGCATCTGGAAATGACCGGGCAGGACGTGACTGAATGCATCGGCGGCGCGCGCGGCCTTTCCGAG
>JAKBCD010000389.1 GCA_021808205.1 Pseudomonadota bacterium
CGCTGAATGCCAGGCTTGGCATTCCGGCCAATCTGCGGGCGTTGGGGGTTGCCTCTCCCGATATGGCGGCGCTGCTTGAAGGCGCGTTGAAAGACCCTTCCGCCGGCGGCAATCCGGTTACGCTCACACGCGAAAATCTGCCGCCGCTGCTGGAAGCCTGTGTGGGATAAGCGCCCGGTTAGAGCGCGATGACGTCAGGCCCAGGCGGCATGCCAGCAGCCCGGAAACAGGACTCAGGCGGGGGTTCCCGTGCGTTCAGCTGCGGGCAATACCCGCGCGGCGGCGGCCAGCAGATCTGTCTGAGACAGCAGGCCAACAACCCGCCCGGCTGAATCCTGGATGATTACGGCGTGTGTCAGCCCGTCGGTCAGCGGGGCGAGCTGACTGAAGGCTGGCGTGTCCGGGCTTGCGGTGAAGGCTGGCACCATCGCCGCGCCAACTCGTCCGCCGCTTTGCGCGATCTCCCGCAGCCCGATGGTGCCGAGCAGCAGCCCCGATGCGTCGATCACCGGCAGGATAAGGAGGTTATGTTCCAGCAGCAGGGCGCGGGCGGTTTCTGTGCTGTCTTCCGGCCCAATCCAGACCACATCGCGCGACATGATGTCAGCGCAGGTCAGATGGCCGTGGGTGCGCAGTAGCGCCTGCCGCTCAACGCGCTGGAGCAGCTGGTCTAGGTCGTTCCGGTTGATGTCAAACGCCTCGCCAAGTTCCGCCAGGGCCGCGTCCACATCTTCCACATGAAACCCGGCGCGAAGGATAGGCGCGGGGTCTTTCGTGCCGACCGGGCTTACGATCTTTGGTGGCACATGCGGGTAGGTGTGCCCGATGAGTCTATGAAATATCCAGCCGAACGTGACCAGCACAATGCAATTGAGCGCCACCGGCACCAGCGCAAAGGAGAAGCCCTGGGCAACCACGGCTGGCCCGCCAATAACGGCGGTGAGTGCAGCGGCGCCACCAGGGGGGTGCAGGCACCTGGTTAACGCCATGACGATGATGGCAAGCCCGACGGCGACGCCGGAGGCGACCATGATATCCGGCACCAGGCGGTAGACCAGAATGCCGCAAAAGCACGACAACGTGTTGCCGCCGATGATGGCCCACGGCTGCGCCATGGGGCTGGTGGGCACGGCGAACAGCAACACCGACGACGCCCCAAGCGGGGCCACGATGAGCGGCAGGAGCGGGTTTCCGCCGAACGTCATTTCGCCGATCAGCCCGGTCAGGCCGATGCCGATCAGCGCCCCCAGGCCGGCGACCAGCCGGTCGTTCAGGGTGGCGCCGGCCAGGATGGGTGAAAACAGCTTGAAACGGAAGTTTGCCATTATGGGGTGCGCCGCATGAGAAAAAACAGGCCGGTTGCTCTTGCCGCTTCAGGTTTCATTGTGGCTGGCCAGGAGTAGTGGAGGCAGAGGCAAGGTTGGTGTTGCCCCAACCGCCCCCTAGCGCATAGAACAAAGCAATCTGGCTTTGGCTGATGCCGGTTTGCGCGTTGGCCACGGCTATATCCGCCGCGGCAAGCTTCTGCTCGGCGCTGAGTTGCGCCAGCGCATCCACTCTGCCGCCTTCATGCAGCTCGGTTATGTTTTCCGCCACCTGCGCGGCAAAATTCCTGGCATCGGCCAGGCTGGCCATTTGGTCGAGCTCAAAGTCATAGGATGTAATCGCGCTCTGGGCCTCCTGAAGTGCCGCCAGCACCGTGCCATCGAACGCGGCCTGGCGGGCTTGCACCTGGGCCTTGGCTTGCGCGATATGCGCGCGGATGGCGCTTTGATTCAAATCCCAACTGACCGATGGCCCAAGGTTAAACAGATTGGTCACGGGTGCGAATGCATCGAAGGCAGCGCCGGTGGACCCCACGGCACCGCCCAGCTTGAAGTCAGGGTAAAGTTTGGCCTCGGCCTGACCCACGCGCGCGGTGGCGGCGGCCAGGCGGCGCTCGGCCTCGCGCACATCAGGCCGCCGGTTCAACAGGCTTTTGCCGTCGCCGACGGGAAGGGGCGTGCGCACCACCAGGGGAGTCTGGCAGGTTAGCCATGCGGGGTCATACGCCTCAGGCGGTTCGCCCAGCAAAGTGGTGAGGCGATAGGCGGCGTTGAGCTGCTTGGCTTGCAGCGGCGGCAATTTGGATTGCAAAGCCTCAAGCTGGGCCTGCACCCCGGCGACATCGAAGCCCGTGGCGCGGCCGTTTTGATGCAGCAGGCGCGCAAACGCCAGGGACTGATTTTGCAGCGCGATGGCATGGCGGAGTGCTGCGAGCTGGTTGCCGGCATCGCAGATATCGGCGTAAGCGCGCGTAGTCTCGGCGGCGACGCTCACCTGCACAAGGTCGCGCGCGTCGGCCGCTGCCTGGCTATCGTCGCTTGCGGCCTCGATTCCGCGCCGGATGCCGCCGAACAAATCGGCATCGTAGCTGACGGTGATGCCGACATTATAGCGCTCCAGTTGCGCCGCGGGGATTTTGCTCAAGACAGCTTGCGCAGATCTCTGACCATAATCCGTGGAGTCGCTGGTGGTAACGCTGGCTTCCCGTCCGGCTTTTGCCTCCGCCAGCAATGCGTAGGCGCTTTCCAGATTCGCCTGCGCCACCCGCAGGTTTGTGTTGGCGGCAAAGGCGCGCTGCACCAGGGCGTCAAGCGTTGGGTCATCATATAAATGCCACCAATTGTCAGGCGGGTTTGCAATTTGTGTGGCTGTGTTGTCGGCCAGGAAATTGCCCTGTGCGGTGGGATTGTTGATCATCGCCGTGCGGGGAAGCTTGTAGTTTGGCCCCACCGTGCAGCCAGCCAACAGCAATATCGCCAGCGGTGCGCAAAGGCGCCGCGCGCGGCCCTCTACCACGGCCAGCTCCTCTGTTCCGTGGCTTCGCCCTGCCGGGGCAGGATTTCAAC
>JAKBCD010000390.1 GCA_021808205.1 Pseudomonadota bacterium
TCATGCCGGGAAAGATGCCAGAGGCGCTTTGCTTCAAGCTGGCGCTCCACCAGCTTGGCATCCGTGGCGGCGCTGATCAGCGATGCAACCAGCAGGAGCAAACTGACCGCCGCAATGGCGGCAGCGAGGTTATCTCGCTCAGGGCTAAGGATCACCACATTCGCATGCACTAAATTGACCGAAGCAATCTCCACCCCGGCCATGGCGATGAAATGCAGGCCGCAGATAGCGGCCGCAAGCAAAAGGCTGGCCTCTATCAAGCCTGCAACATCCGTGCGGCGCATGGCGCGCATGGAAAGCGCCGACGCCATCGCGCCGCAAACCAGGCTCGCCACCACGAAGGCCGGATTGTAGCTAAAACCGCCACAAAGCTTCATCGCCGACATGCCGATGAAATGCATGGTCCCAATGGCGACGCCCAGCAGCACCCCGGCCACGGCCCAGGCAAAGCGCATTGCCGGGCGCCACAGCAGCAGCGCAAAGGCCGGCAGCGCCCCCAGCACCGCCGCCAGAATGGAAAGTGCCGTGCGCGCGGTATCATAATAAATGGGTATGCCGGGGTTAAAGGCGAGCATGGCGATGAAGTGTGTGGCCCAGACATTCCCCCCAAAGGACAGACACAACAACAAAAGCCAGAAAAGCCGCCAACGGCCCTGAACCATGCCGGCGCGGCGCAACACAACCAGAACGGTGTAAGAGCCAGTTAGGCAGACCAGCGCCGCCAGCACGACCAAAGCCCCATCGAACCGGCTCGCCCACAGCAGCAGCCCAGGCAAATAAAACCCGCCCACCTTTTTACCGCTCTCCTCGCCACATGATGATACCCTGCCCAGTTTGACTTGAACTGTTTAAGAAAATGTTAGCAGCCAGATGGTCATGCCTTCTGTCATTTTTCGGCACGAAACTTGCTTAATTCTGTCAGCATGCCCCCGCCAGTAGCATCCACCGCCCGGAAAATCCGCCAAAAAATAGAAATTGCGCCCAAGATGCGCTCGAAAGTCAATGACATTTACGCAAGATGGCCATTATACTCCAACCACAGCCGGAGAGGATTTCGGTTTGAGGCCGAGCAAGAAACTAAACACATGGGTTTGGCGTTTGCCGGCCGAAGCGGCTCTGGCAGATTGTGCCCGCGCCTGCCACGTTTTTCATCTCAGCGGCCATAGGCGGATGCTGCCGACAGCAAATATCGTCCCGCAGGCCATGCCGCGGGAACCCGCTATGCCTGCCCCCACGAAAGCCGGAGCTTTTGCATGAATGCTGCCCCTTCCAACCGCCACGATGTAAGGCTGGAACACGTCACCAAACAATTCGGAAGCTGGACAGCCGTGGACGACATCTCTCTTACCATCAGGGGCGGAGAGTTTTTCTCGCTGCTTGGCCCCTCGGGCTGCGGAAAGTCCACCACACTTTCAATGATCGGCGGCTTTGAGGCCCCTACCGGCGGGGCCATTTACCTTGGCGGCGAAGATGTAAGCCGCCAGCCATCGTATAAGCGGAATGTGAATACGGTATTCCAATCCTATGCCTTGTTTCCGCATCTTAACATTTTTGAAAATGTCGCCTTCGGGCTGCGGCGCAAGGGGCTGCCAAAAAGCGAGATCGAAACCCTCGTGCGCGACATGCTGGCGCTGGTGGATTTAACAGACTTCGCCAAACGCAAGCCAGGCCAGCTTTCTGGCGGACAGGCGCAGCGCGTAGCCCTGGCCAGGGCGCTGGTGAACAAACCCAAGCTACTGCTGCTGGACGAGCCCCTGGGCGCCTTGGATTTGAAACTGCGCAAGCAGATGCAGATCGAGCTGAAACGAATTCAGAACGAAATTGGCATCACCTTCCTGTTCGTCACGCATGATCAGGAAGAAGCCATGGCAATGAGCGACCGGCTGGCGGTGATGTCCAAGGGCAGGATTGAGCAGGTGGGCACCCCGGCGGAGGTTTACGACCATCCGGCAACGGAGTTTGTTGCCTCTTTTCTTGGCGCCTCGAATCTCATTCCGGGCACCGTGGCCGAACGCGGCGCGGATGCGGCTGTGGTGCGGCTGGAGGACGGTGCTGTTGTAAAACTGTCCGCACAAGCCCTGCAAGACATTGCCGGAACCGAGGTAAAACTGGGCGTGCGGCCAGAAAAATTCCTGGTTCTGGCCCCAGGCGAAAGCGCGGAACCAGGCTGGAATGTGATTGAAGCCGTGGCGGGGGTTTCGGTCTATCTCGGTGTGAGCCGCCAATACATGATGGAAAGCAAAACAGGGCGGCCGCTTAGCGTTTATGCCCAGAACTCAGGCCGTACGGGGGAACTTGCCCCGGGCGAGACCGTGCGGCTGGCCTGGAATCCGGCGCATACATTTGCCGTCGCTACCAACCATATCCAACCGGAAGGAGAATAAGCATGAGCCAAGACGACCAGAACGGCCGGGACAACACCCCGGCATTCTACCGCGGGCTGACCCAGCCGCGCCTGAGCCGGCAAAATTTCCTGCGCGGCTCAGGTGCCGCGCTGATGGCGGCCCTCGCACCGCAGATTGCGCGAGCAGAGCAAGTGACCGACTGGAAAGCCTGGTGGGCCAAGCAAGTGCCGACCAAAGAATTCGTATTCGCCAACTGGCCGCTTTATATCGATGTTTCCTCCGACGGGAAGACTCACCCCACCCTCAATGCCTTCACCAAACAGACCGGCATAAAGGTGAGTTATCGCGAAGTTATTCAAGACGACCCTTCCTTCTACGCGACGATTGCA
Organism: Pseudomonadota bacterium; assembly: GCA_021808205.1. Next base: position 2,735 of record JAKBCD010000390.1, read on the forward strand.
CCGGTGCTGAAATCAGGCGCGCCGACCGGCTATGATATGATCGTGATGACCGATGGCTGGTACCTCACCGAAATGCTGATGCAGAATTGGCTGATTCCCCTCTGGCGTGAAAAAGTGCCGAATTTTGACAAATACGCGGGTGCTAGCGTGAAGAAAC
>JAKBCD010000391.1 GCA_021808205.1 Pseudomonadota bacterium
AGCGGCCAAGGTGAAGATTCCCGCGGGCACGCAGTCGGGCGACCAGTTCCGGCTGCGGGGCAAGGGCTTCTCGGTACTGCGCTCCACCCAGCGGGGGGACATGTATATTCAGGTGGCGGTGGAAACACCGCAGAATCTGACTAAGCGCCAGCGCGAGCTGCTGGAGAGTTTTGACCAGGAAGCAGCCGGGCACCAGGCGGGCAGCCCTGAGCATGAAGGGTTTTTCGCCAAGGTGAAAGATTTCCTGAAAGGCGTTGCGGAGGGGGGATGACCCTTTTTTGCCGCAATGCCTGGATAAATGATCGAGCGATACGAATTGTAATCCGCCAGGCGCTCGCGTTGCTCCATTTCAGGGCGCAGCTTAAATGTGGCAGAGTACAATAAACGCTTGGTCTTGTGCGGGAGTTCAAGATGTTGAGGAAGATCACAGGAATTGCCTTGGTGCCGATGCTGGCTCTGGGGGCGTGCACGGCGGTAACGCCAACCCAGCCCACGGTGGTAGCCATGCCGGGCCAGGGGAAGAGCTGGAACCAGTTCCAGGCCGATGATGCTTATTGCAAGAGCTATGCGGCCTCACAAATGCCCGACAGCGGGCAGGTGGCCCAGGTTTCGCAAAATAACTCCACGGCGACGGCCGCGGCCGGCACGTTGATCGGTGCTGGGGTGGGGGCCGTACTGGGCTCGCTGGCGGGCAATGTGGGTGCCGGGGCGGCTGTGGGGGCAGGCGCTGGCTTGCTGGGCGGCGCGGCCACGGCGGGCAATAATACCCAGGCGACAGCGGATTCCCTACAGGGCCGTTATGATGTGGCCTATGCGCAATGCATGGTGGGACATGGCGAATCGATTCAACAGCCCGCTGCGCCGTCTTATTATGCGCCGCCAGCCTATTATGCGCCGCCACCGCCGCCACCCGATTATTATTACCCCGGTTACTGAAACCAAGCCCGCCCAGGACGGGGTGGCGCTGCTCGTGGCGGGGGAGCATCTGGCCCCGCCGCCGGAAAGGCCGCGCCGCAACCCGTGGGCCTGGGGGGCAGCGCTGCTGTTGCATGTGCTGGTGATTGCCGCCGTGCTGCTGGTGCGGGAAAAGCCGCCGCAGGAAGATCTGCAAAGCCCGCCGGGCGTTTCCGTGGTGTTCAACAATGGCGGCACCGCGCCACAGGCCACCGCGCCAAAGGCCATGCCCGGGCCGCCACAACAAATGCAGGCCCCGCCCCCGCCGCCCCCTCCGCCGGCTTCACCTGCCGAACAAGCCCAGGCCGCGACCCAGGACGAGGTGCAGGTGCCTGACTTGCCGCTGGCAGCGATCCCCAATGCGCCACCAGCGCCGCGCCCGCGCCCCGCACCCAGGCTGAGGCGGCCCGGCCCCTCCTCTGAGCAAAAATACGTGTTTTTGAACGGCATGAGTTACGGCAATATCTCACCGGCGGCGCCACCCGCCCCGCCGGCGCCCAGGGGGATGAATTTCTCGCTACCGGCCTCTGACGCACAAGCGGCGACGGCCTCCGATTTTTCGGTGAAGGGCGATGCCGGGGCCGATTGGGATGCGGCATTGACGAAATGGGTGCAGGAGCACGCCTATTATCCGCAAGCCGCCGCCGAGCAGGGGCAGCAAGGCACCGCCACGGTGGAGTTCACCGTGGATCGCCATGGGCATGTGACAGGGCTGAAATTGCTGGATTCCGCAGGCTCGCCATTTCTGGACCAGGCCTGGGAGCAACTGTTTGAAGACAACACCTTGCCACCCTTTCCGCCGGATGCAAAGGATGGCCATGTGAAGGTGCAATACACAGTGCACTATGTCTTGATCCATTGACGGCCTTGCCTCGACTCGCGGATTCAGGCTGAACCGGCAGAATGGAGTCGCATGTTTTCGGTATAACCCAAAGCCTGACCGGCAAAAGCTGGGTTTGGCGGCCAGGACAGCAAGAGCGCCAAGGCGAGGGACTGGCTCAGCAGCTGGGCATACCTGAACTGATGGGTCGCCTGCTGGCCGCGCGTGGCGTAACAATTGATCATGCTCCCGCCTTTCTGGACCCGACGTTGCGGGCGATGCTGCCTGATCCCTCCAGCCTGATGGATATGGACGTGGCCGCGGCCCGCTTGGCCGATGCCGTAATGCAGGGCGAGATGGTAGGGGTATTCGGCGACTACGATGTGGATGGCGCCTGTTCCTCGGCCCTGATGGTAACGCTGCTGCGCCAGCTGGGCTGCGAGGTGACATACCATGTGCCGGACCGCATGGCTGAGGGCTACGGGCCAAATACCGAGGCGCTGCGGGCCATGGCGGGGCGCGGCGCGAGGCTGATTGTATGCGTGGATTGCGGCACTGCCGCGCACAGCGCCTTTGCGCCGCTGCATAACGCCGTGGATATCCTGGTACTGGACCACCATAAATCCGAGGGGCCGCCGCCGCCGATCCGCGCCACGGTGAACCCCAACCGGCTGGATTGTACATCTGGCCTGGGGTCGGTCTGTGCCGCTGCCGTGGCTTTCATTACTGCCGTGGCGCTGCTGCGCACATTGCGGCGGCGGGGCTTTTTTGCCGAGCGGGCGGAGCCGGACCTGCGCGAGCTTCTGGATTTAGTGGCGCTGGCCACGATTTGCGATGTGATGCCGTTGACGGGGTTGAACCGGGCCTTCGTGATCCAGGGGCTGAAGGTGATGGCCAGGCGTTCCCGCCCTGGTGTGGCAGCACTGCTGGATGTGGCCAAGTTGACCGAAGCGCCAACCGCGATGCATTGCGGCTTTATGCTGGGGCCGCGCATCAATGCCTCTGGCCGCATTGCCGAGGCGGATATGGGGCTGAGGCTGTTGCTAGCCGAAGATGCTGAACTGGCCACCGAACTGGCGCAGACGCTGGATGCAGTGA
>JAKBCD010000392.1 GCA_021808205.1 Pseudomonadota bacterium
GCTACGGCAAAGGGCGCGCCGATGGGCCGCACCGCGTCCAGCGGGGGCGGGTAGGGCAGGTCGTAGGCGATCAGCACCACATCGCCACCCGTGGCCAGCGCCTGCGCGCCAGCTTCCAGCAGACCAGCGGCAAAGCTACCATCATGCGCGCAGAGGCTGGTGGCGGGGGTTTTGGCCCCGGTGGCGATGCTCCAATAGCCCGCCGCGACATTATGCACGGAATTATGGAACCGGGTTGGCGACAGCTCCTGCGTTGGCCCGGCTAGCGTGGCGAGGATATTATGGATGGTCTCGCCATCCCCGCCGGAGGAGGCGAACACGCTGGGGCAATCCGCCGGCGCTACCCCGGCGCCTTCAAACGCCTCCGCGCCTACGCAGAGCGCCAGTTTCACGATTTGCGGCGCGCGGCGGCGCTCATTGGCGGGCAGCAAAGCGGGAGGTGGCACAATGGTGGCAGCATTTTGGTAGGGCGTTTGGCCCGCCAGCACGGGCGCGCCGGCGGCCCAGCCTTCCAGCCCCGGCCCGCGCAGCCCGACGGCGTTCAGAAAAAGCCGCATCATGGTTGGCGCCCCAGGATAAAGCTGCAATTCACGCCGCCGAAGCCAAAGGCATTGCACATCACCAGCCGCACCGGCGCCGGGCGGCCCGCGAGTACATGGCCGCGGGCAAAACCGGTATCGAGCCGGTTGGTATGCGGGCTGCCGGGCACAAACCCATGGCGGAGGGCAAGTGCCGCCAACGCCGCCCCCACCATGCCTGCGGCACCCAGCGTATGGCCGGTGAATCCCTTGGCGGAGCTGCGCGGCGTATCCGGCCCGAACAGGCTGGTGACGGCCTTATCCTCCGCCGCGTCGCCCACCAGGGTCGCGGTGCCGTGAAGGTTGATGTAGTCGATTGCCGCCGGTTCGCAGCCCGCATCCGCCAGCGCCTGGCGCATAGCGGTGGCGGCGCCAGTGCCCTGCGGGTCGGGGGAGGACATGTGATGCGCGTCGGCACTTTCTCCGGTGCCGCGCAGCAGCAATGCCTCCGGGGCGGGTTTATCCGGGGCGCGTTCCAGCAGCGCAAAGCCCGCCGCCTCGCCGATGGAAATGCCGTTGCGTGCCGCATCAAACGGGCGGCAGGGGCCTTGAGCCATCACCCCCAGCGCGTGGAAGCCGAATAAGGTAGTGCCGCAGAAACTATCCGCTCCGCCGATTACTGCGGCGTCACACAACCCGGCCTCGATCATCCGGGTCGCCACGGCAAACAGCTTGGCGGTGGCGGCGCAGGCGGTGGAAAGGGTGAAGCTTGGCCCCTTCAGCCCCAGCCGGGTGCGCAGGAACCGCCCCAGCGCGTAGGTATTATGGGTTTCGGCATAGGCGAAGCCAGCGGGCAGGGCGCCAGTTTGCGGGTCAAGCCGATGATAGGCCTGCTCGCTCTGCAGAATGCCAGAGGTGCTGGTGCCGGTGAACAGCCCCACCCGCGCCGCGCCATATTGCGCCACGGCGCGGCGCACGGCATGCTCGAAATCGTCCGCCGCCAAGGCGCGCTCCGCCAGGCGGTTATTGCGGCAATCAAACGCGGTAAAGGGCGCGGGCAGCGGTTCATCCAGCCCCTGAACCTCGCCAGCCCAGGCGTCGATGGGCAATGGCGCGAATGTGCAGGGCGCCAGTGCGCTGCGCCCCTCCCGCAGGGCGGTCCAGGTGGCATCCTGCCCGTCGCCCAGGGCGGACACCAGTGAGAGGCTGGAGACAAAAAGCGGCTTCATGGCCGGGCTTCCCAACGTGGGCGCCAGCTTTCCAAAAAGGCGCTTTGTGCCGCGATATGTTGCGCATAGCGGTCCATAAATTCAGCAGGCAGACGCGGCCCGGCCGGTGTGCGTTCGGCGGCGGTGCGGTAACGTGCGGCGAAATGGCGCAGATTGGTGCGCAGGTCCGTATAGCGCGGGTCCGAGAACAGGCGCTTGAAGCGGAATTTATACGGCCCCCAGAAGGGATTGTCGTAGAAAATTAGCCGTAATTTTTGCGTGTCGTAAACCTCGTTGGCGATGATCGCGGGGGCGGTTGAGGTAAGGCCGCCGGGGCCGGTGGGCAGCGTGCCGTGCGTCATCAAAGCGGTGCGGGAGGGCTCGTCCTGAAACAAAGCCGCGGGGTCTTCCAAGGGCAGGTCGTTGGCGCGCCCGGCCAGATCCACCATCTCGTTCTTTGGCACGGGAAACTTGAAGGCAGCCAGCATGAAAAACTGCCCCGTGCGCCAGGGTGCCCAGATGCCCGCCGCCGCCAGCGCGTTATGCGCAACATGCGCGCAATTATCGTTGAACAGCCGCCAATGATAATACGTCTGACCCGTTCTGTAAGGCTCGTTCAAGGCGTTGAGATAGCCGATGACGATGCGCATCTGCGCCATGCTCAGGGGTAGCCGGGCACGGTAGGCATCACGGCCGAAGCATACGGCGTAATCTGAGGCGATGGAGATCTCGTATTTGAAACGCTCCCTGCTCATGCCTGCCGGTTTGTCCCTGAAGAAATGGTCGTGGAAGTCGATGCCATCCAGCAGCCCGCGTGCCTGGGCCTGGCTTTGTGTTTCCTCATAGGCCGCGCGCGTTAATTTGGCGCCTGAGGGCAGGGCGCCGTGGAAGGTGAAATCTCGTCCCTCGAACGCGACCCAGTTGGCGTTGCGGTAATGGGAGTTCACGCTGATGGCCGCACCTTGCCCGCAGACCTCGGCGGTGGGGCAGAGTTCCAGCGTGGGATAGCCGTTGGCGTCGCGCCGCACGCGCACGCCGTTCAGGTAAAGCAGCAAATGCCCGCCCATGCCGCTGCTGATGGGCACGCCGAAACCGGGCTTTTTGCGCAGTTCGGAAAGCGCGCAAAGCTCGGCGTAATAGGG
>JAKBCD010000393.1 GCA_021808205.1 Pseudomonadota bacterium
ATGACCCTGGCCCGGGCCTATAAGGACCAGTTTTTCCATTACGGCGAATCCTTCCGCATTGGCGCGCAAATGCGCGAAACCGGGCTGAAGCCCATTGGCCCGCTTAACCTGCTGGCCCTTTGGCAGCAGCAAAAACGGCTGATGCGCGCCTATCCAGCGAATGATTAAACCGGCTTAAAGCTCTCCCGCTGCCACGAATGCCGCCGCGGGGCCCGCCCGCTCCGCCGAACCGCCCACCTCCAGCCTGCGGCGGGGCAAAGCTTCAGGATATTCCCGCACCAGCCAATTCACCATCGCCTCACGCACATCACAGCGCAAATCCCACAACACCCCGGCATTGCGGGCACTCACCAGCAGGCGCAACTCAACCGAGGCGTTGGGCAGATCGGTCATCTGCACCCCCGCCACCTTCCCGTCCCATTTGGGGTTTTCCTTCACCACGTCGCGTAATTTTTCCCGCACTTTCGTCACCGGCACGCTGTAATCCACATACAGCATCACTGTTCCCATCAGGTCAGCCGAAGAATGCGTCCAGTTCTGGAAAGGTTGCTGAATGAAATAGGAGAGCGGCACGATCAAACGGCGCAGATCCCAGATGCGGATCACCACATAGGTGCTGCCGATCCGCTCGATCCAGCCCCATTCTCCTTGCACAATCACTGAATCCTCAACCCGGATCGGCTGGGTCAGGGCGATCTGAATGCCCGCAAGAAGATTGCTAAGCAACGGCCGCGCCGCCAAACCCACCACCAAGCCCGCCGCACCGGCGGAGGCGAACAGCGACACACCATATTGCCGCACCGCATGGCTGGTCATCAGCGCCAGCCCGACCGTCAGCACCACCAGCAGGGTACGAATGGCCGTCCGCAGGATACCAACTTGGGTGATCTGCTTGCGGGCGATGAGATTATTACCGTCAGCCTCGAAATGGATACGAGACAGATAAAGATCCGCGAACAGATCCATCGTGTTCATCACGCTCCACCCCAATACCACCACCACGGCAGCACCCAACACATGAGCGATGAAATTGGAGGCACCCTCCGGCAAGGGTGCGACCGGCAACATTGCACTCACAGCCGCCAGAACCAGCACGGCACAGGTTGGCCCCTTGCATCGCGCCGCCAGCATTTGCGCGACATTGCCAAAGCGCGTCGCATAGGCAGCGAGCCAGCCGATAACCCAGCGGCAGAATCCCGCCGCGACCACAGCCGCCCCGACAAGCATCAACGTACCCAGCAGCCAGTCCGGCAGGGCATTATGGAGCCAGATGGAAGCTGCCCGCGCGTGATCGATCATTAAAGCCCTTTTCTCTCTGGTTGATCCTTGTCCGGATCAACAACAGTTAGCCTCGGGCCCGCATGATTAAACCCTTCAAACCATGACGATTCCTTAACCTACATGAAAGAAACCGGGTCCACATCCACATCCAGCTTCACGTTGCGGGGAATGGGCACTTGCGCCAGCCAGTCCCGCAGCACGGGCTGAACCGCAATCTCCTTCACGGTTTTTATCAATAAACGCCGCCGGTGCCGCCCACGCAAAAGCGCGATCGGTGCTGGGGCTGGCCCCAGCACCTCCACCCCCTTCTGGCGAGGTGCCGCGCGGGCCAAAGCGCGGGCACTCTGGTCCGCCAGGCGTTCATCCTCAGCACTGATAATCAATGCCGCCAGCCGCCCGAATGGCGGCCAATGGCCAGGGCGGCGCAAGGCTGCTTCCTGCTCCAGGAAGGCCGGCATATCCCCCGAGAGCAACGCCGCGATCACCGGATGGGACGGATCATAGCTCTGCAACAGTACATGACCCGGCGCTTCCGCCCGCCCGGCGCGCCCGGCCACCTGTTGCAGCATCTGCACCGTATGCTCGCCCGCGCGTAAATCCCCACCGGCCAGCCCCAGGTCCGCATCCACCACCCCCACCAGCGTGAGGTGTGGAAAATGCCAGCCTTTCGCCACCATCTGGGTGCCGATGATGATGCCGACCTCACGCTTGGAAATCTTTTCCGCCGCCGCCCCCGCCTGGGCAGGCCCGGTGATGACATCCGAGGCCATCACCAGCGCCTCGGCTTCGGGGAACAGCTCCGCCACCTCCTCGGCAATGCGCTCCACCCCCGGCCCGATGGGCACAAAACTGCCCTCCGCCTCGCAGGAGGGGCAATGCGCCGGCCGCTGTGTGGTGTGGCCGCAATGATGGCAGGAAAGCCGAGGCGAGGATTTATGCTCCACCAGCCAGGCCGAACAATTAGGGCAGGATAGCCGGTGCCCGCAGGTGCGGCAGAGGGTGAGCGGCGCATAGCCCCGCCGGTTGAGGAACAGCATCACCTGCTCGCCGCGCGAAAGCGTTTCGCGCATGGCCGCCACCAGCAAAGGCGAGAGAAATTTGCCCCGCTCCGGCGGTGCCTCGCGCAAATCCAGCGCCTCCATGCGCGGCAGCGTGGCCCCGCCATGCCGCGCGGGCAAATCAAGCTTTTTATACCGCCCTTGGGCAGCGTTCTCAGCGGTCTCTAAGCTGGGCGTGGCACTCACCAGCAGCACCGGGGCGGCGCAGAACTTAGCCCGCACCACCGCCATATCCCGCGCATTATACATCACCCCATCCTCCTGCTTGAAGGATGTCTCGTGCTCCTCATCCACCACGATAAGGCCGAGATTGGCGAAGGGCAGAAACAGCGCCGAACGCGCCCCCACCACCACATCCGCCCGGCCTTGCGCCACGGCACGGTAGGTCTCGCGCCTTTGCGCCGGGGTCAGTTCCGAATGCCAGACAGCGGGCCGCACCCCAAACCGCGCCTCGAATCGCGCCAACATCTGCACCGAAAGCGCGATTTCCGGCAGCAGCACCAGCACCTGTTTTTTAT
>JAKBCD010000394.1 GCA_021808205.1 Pseudomonadota bacterium
CGAAACTATCTTTATTCATGCTCAAAAAATACGCCCCTTGCGGCAAGAGTGTGCAGATTATTCTCTGCCTTGGCCAAAGCCCTGTCCATCCTGCGCCCGTTGCCCCAAGCCTGCCGCCTAAAGCCTCTAATTTGCCGGGCCCAGCGCCGTGCCGACTGTTCGGCACGAAGGTTGCTTTGTGTTGGGCGGTCGCTCTCACCCCATGGAGACAACAGCATGGTCGCCACTACAGACGCCGCCGGACACGCGCCGGCACAATTAAAGCACGGCGCGCTCAACCGCCTTGAAACATTGGGCCAATCCATCGCCAATATCGCACCCACCATGACCCCCGCCCTGAACATCTCCGTGGTGGCGGGGCTGGCGGGGGTTGGCTCCTGGGTGGCGTATCTGCTGGCCACAATTGGCTGCGTGTTCGTCGGCGGCACCATTTCCTCGCGCGCCAAGCGGCATCCGGAGGCCGGCTCCTATTTCGTGTATATCGGCCGCAATTTCGGGCCGGTGGCGGGTGCGCTGGCGGGCTGGGCCATGGTGCTGGCCTATATAACCACCGCCGTGGCGGTGCTGATGTCGGAACCGCTGTTCGTGAATAACGTGCTCGGCGTGTTCGGCATCACGCTGGGCTTTAGCGCGCAGCTGCTCATCGCGCTGGTGGTGCTGGCACTGGTGGTGCTGGCGGGGTACCGGGATATCCAGTTTTCCTCGCGCATGGGGCTGGCGCTGGAGGCGCTCTCGGTTGGCATCATCGTCATCATCACCGGACTGGTGGTGGGCAAGCATGGCACGGTGATCGACACCACGCAGCTGGATTTCTCCAAAATCCCGTTCGGCGGGGTAATGAGCGCCATGGCTTTTGCCGTGTTCTCCTGGGTTGGGTTTGAAAGCTCCGCCACGCTCGCCAAGGAATCCGCCGACCCGGTGAAGAATATCCCTTATGCCGTTATTGGCTCGCCGCTCATCGTCGGCATCTTCTTCACCATCATGTCTTACCTGATGGTGATGGGCATGGGCGATAACGCCGCCGCCATCGGCGGCTCCTCCTCGCCCTTTGCTGACATGACGAACAAAGCGGGGATGCCCTGGGCCGCCGGCATCGTGTATTTCGCCGCCATCATCTCCGCCTTCGCCTGCGCCCTGGCCTGCGTGAATGCCAGCTCGCGGATGCTGTACTCCATGGGCCGCTACCAGTTCCTGCACAACTCCATGGGCCTGGTGCACGCCAAGCATAAAACGCCGCACATGGCGGTATATGTGTCCGGCGCGCTTTGCCTGCTCTGCATTCTGGCGCTGCTGCCGGAGGGGTTCCTGAACGGGTTCGGCCTGGCAGGCACCATCGCCACCTATGGTTTCGTGGTGGTGTATTTCGGCGTGGCCCTGGCCTCGGCGGTTGACCTTTACAAGGTTGGCCAGCTCAAGCCCTTCAACATACTCTGCACGGTTATCGGCGCGGTGATGATGGGCTTTGTCATCTACTCCTCCGTCTTTCCCTACCCCGCCGCGCCCTTCAGCGCCCTGCCGCCGGTGTTTCTCATCTATATGGGCATCGGACTCATCTGGTTCCTGGTGCTCAAGGCCAAGGCGCCGCAAGTGCTGGCCAGCATTACCAGCGATATGGAGGGCTAGGCCCCGCCCCAGCAAAGGGCCCCGGACGCATATCCGGGGCTTTTTGCGGGCATTGACTTCTCAGGCAGGGCGAAGTACCCGCTGCCTCACCTCATTGGCGGCGTAGCTCAGTGGTAGAGCAGGGGAATCATAATCCCTTGGTCGGAGGTTCAAATCCTTCCGCCGCTACCAGGGTTTCTCAGCTCAGCATCCGCTCTAAGGATACAATCCGCGCTCGTTACGGGCTTGCAGGATACGCTCGCACGCCACCACAAAGGCGCCGGTGCGCAGGCTGAAATGATATTTGTCACAGGTGGCCCAGATATGGTTGAGGGCGCCGGTGATGATCTTGTCCAGCCGCAGGTTAATCTCCTCCTCGCTCCAGAAAAACGATGAGAAATCCTGGACCCATTCAAAATAGGAGACGATGACGCCGCCGGAATTGCAAACCACGTCCGGCAGCACGGTAATGCCGCGCGCGGCCAGTGCGTCGTCCGCCGCCGGGGTGGTGGGGCCATTCGCGGCCTCCAGCACCAGCTTGGCGCGCAAACGCTCCGCCCGCGCCAGGGTGAGCTGGCCTTCCAGAGCGGCGGGGATGATGACATCGGTCTCGACGGTCCAGAACTCCTCGGTGCCCAGCACCTCGCCGCCCGGGAAACCCGCAACGCTGCCGTGCCGGGCCACATGCGCGGCGAGCGCCACGGCATCCAGGCCATGGCCGTTATAGAGGCTGCCGCCGTGGTCCTGCACCGCGATGATTTTGGCCCCCGCCTGGGCGAACAGTTCCGCCGCGTTGGCGCCGACATTGCCGAAGCCCTGAATGGCGACGCGCGCACCCTCCATGGGGATTTTCAGGCGGCGCATCGCCTCCCGCCCGGTGACGAACACGCCGCGCCCGGTGGCCTTCACGCGGCCCAGAGAGCCGCCCAGGCTGATAGGTTTGCCCGTGACAACGCCAGTGCTGGTGGCGCCGACGTTGGCGGAGTAGGTGTCCATCATCCACGCCATGATCTGGCCGTTGGTGTTCACATCCGGGGCTGGAATATCCCGCTGCGGGCCAATGATGATGCCGATCTCGCTGGTGTAGCGGCGGGTGACGCGTTCCAGCTCGTGCATCGAAAGGGATTTGGGGTCCAGCCTGATGCCGCCCTTGGCCCCGCCAAAGGGCAGGTTCACGGCCGCGTTCTTCACCGTCATCCAGGCGGAAAGGGCCATCACCTCTTCCAGCGTAACATCAGGGTGATAGCGCACGC
>JAKBCD010000395.1 GCA_021808205.1 Pseudomonadota bacterium
CCGCGACGGTACAGAACCGGAATTAATGGATTCCTAAAGCCAGCTGGCTTACCCGCAATGCTGCTGGCGGTACGGGTCCATTTTATAGGTGCCCAGAATTTTGCACTCGGTCGAGAAAAACCCAAGTTCCTCGAAGGCCAGCTGCAGGGCGCGCTGGTCCGGGTGGCCTTCCACCTCGGCCAGAAACTGCGTGGCGGTGAAGCTGCCGTTCAGCATGTAGCTTTCCAGCTTGGTCATGTTCACGCCATTGGTGGCAAAGCCGCCCAGCGCCTTGAACAGCGCCGCCGGCACGTTGCGCACGTTAAACACGAAGGTGGTCATCAGCCCCGGCGTTTCCGGGTTCAGCGCCAGGGGCTCCCGTGCCATGATGTAGAAGCGTGTGGTGTTGTGGGCGGCGTCCTCCACGTTCCGGCGCAGAATGTCCAGCCCGTGCATGTCCCCGGCGAGAGAGGATGCAATGGCCGCATCCTCCTTGCTGTTAAGCCGGGCTACAATTTCGGCGGCACCTGCCGTGTCATATTCCACCACCGGGGTAGCGCCAAGCTCGGCCAGCAAATTGCGCACCTGGCCCAGCGCCACGGTGTGGGAATGGATGCGCCTGATGTCGCTGATTTTGGTTCCCTTGGGCGCCAGCAGGCAATGTTCCACGCGCAGGAAGCTCTCGCCGATAATCGAAAGCCCGCTTTCCGGCAGCAGCGCGTGCATGTCCGCCACGCGCCCGGCTAGGGAATTTTCCGGCGGCAGCATGGCAAGCTCCGCCCGGCCTTCTCGCACCGCCGCCATCGCCGCCTGGAAGGTTTCGCACGGAAGCGTGGCGGCACCGGGATAGGCGATGCGGCAGGCAAGGTCGGAATAGGCGCCGGGCTGGCCCTGGAAGGCGATTATGCTCATGGGCTCAGCGCCTCCCGTGCGCGTTCAAGGTCTTCTGGAGTATCCACGCCGAACGGCGCCTGTTCAACCCGCGCCACGCCGATGCGCAGCCCGGCTTCCAGTGCGCGCAGCTGCTCCAGCTTTTCCCGTACCTCCAAAGGCGAGGGCGGCAGCGAAACGAAGCGCGCCAGCGCCGCGCGGCGGTAGGCGTAAATGCCGATATGGTGCCAGAACGGCCCTTCGCCGCTGGGAATGAGGCTGCGGGAGAAATACAGCGCCGGCGCCACATTGCTGTCCTGTGTGAACGCACAGGCGCATTTCACCACGGAAGGGGCGTGGCGCTCCTCTGTGGTGGTAATGGGCGCCACGAGCGTGCCGATGTCATAGCCTTGCGCCAGGGGTTTCAGCACCGCCGCCAGATAAGCCGGGTCGATGGACGGCAAATCGCCTTGCAGGTTCACGATCACATCGTGTGTGCCCGCCGCGTCCAGGCTTTGCAGCGCCGCGAAAATACGGTCCGAGCCGGAGGGCAGATCGGGCGCCGTCATCACTGCCATGCCCCCGGCTGCTTCAACCGCCGCGGCCACCTCCGCCTCGCAGCACGCCACCGCCACTGGGCCGAGCCCGGCTTCCTGCGCGCGGTGCAGCACATGCGCGATCATCGGCCGGCCGCCGATATCGGCCAGCACCTTGCCGGGCAGGCGGGTGGAGCCCAGCCGCGCCGGAATCAGAACGATAGGGTTCAAAACATGGCTTTCATTGCTGCTTGCCGCCCTGCCTAAATCCCTCTACGCCTTAGTGCAACGCATAGAGAATACGAACCCGGGGGAAACGGATGAGCAAGGCGGGCAAGGACAGTCTGCTTGGTAACAAAATCGCGGCGGGGGTGCTCACGGCAGGGCTGGTGCTCTGGGGTGCCAACCGCATCGCCCATATCGTTATCAGTGATGAAGCGCCGCACAAAGCCGCCATCCAGATCGCCGCCCTGCCCAGCGCTGCCCCCGCGGCGGCGGCCGTACCCGCCGGGCCGGAAAGCGTGCTGCCGCTGCTGGCCTCGGCGGATATCGCCAAGGGCGAAGCGTTCGTGCAGCAGCAATGCTCGTCTTGCCACACTTTCACCAATGGCGGCGCCAATGGCGTTGGTCCCAATCTCTACGGTGTGCTGGGTGCGCCGATGTTCGCCCATGCCGGGTTCAGCTACTCCGCCGCCGTTAAGGCCAAGGCCAAGGGCAGCTGGGATTTCGACAAGATGAACCAATGGCTCTTTGCCCCGAACGATTTCGCGCCCGGCACTGGCATGTCTTATGCCGGCATCACAAACACCCAGGCCCGCGCGAACGTCATTGCGTATTTGCGCACGCTCTCCACCCGGCCGCTGCCCTTGCCCACGGCGGATGAGATCAAAGCCGCCAGCGCCGCTGCCACCCCGGCCGCCGCCCCGGCTGCCGCACCCGCCGCCGCGCCGGTTGCAAGCCTGGGCGCGCTGCTGGCCAAGGCCGACCCCGCGAAAGGCCAGGCGCTGTTTCAGGAACAATGCGCAGCCTGCCACACCATCACCAAGGGTGGGGCGAATGGGGCGGGACCAAATCTCTACGGCGTGGTCGCGGCGAATGCCTTCTCCACCCCGGGCTATACCTTCTCGGCCGCCGTGAAATCCAAGGCCGGCCAGCCATGGACGGCCGCAACGCTGGATGCCTGGCTGAAAAACCCGATGGGCTACGCCCCTGGCACCTACATGGCCTATCCGGGCATCAAGAACGACCAGACGCGGGCGGACATGATCGCCTATCTCAACCAGAACTCCCCCACGCCCGCGAAGCTCCCCTGAGGCTATGCAAGACCTTATCGCCACCGCCAACGCGGCGCTTGATGCCAGCGGCGCCGTCATCCGCCCATATTTCCGCGTGGGTCTGGGGGCGGATGACAAATCCGACGAAAGCCCGGTAACGGTGGCGGACCGCAAGGCCGAG
>JAKBCD010000396.1 GCA_021808205.1 Pseudomonadota bacterium
GGTTGCGGACCTCAAGGCCAAAGCCATGGCGCATGGCGATACGGCGCGCGATGGCGAGGCCGAGGCCCGAACCTTCCGCTGCCTGCGGTGCGGCGCGGAAGAAGCGTTCAAAAATCTCCGCTTCCGTACCTGCTGGCAGGCCGGGGCCATTGTCCTGCACTTCAACAGAAAAACCCGCCGGCACCCGCCGCAACGAAACATCCACCTGGCCGCCGGCGGGTGTATAAATGAGTGCGTTTTCAATGAGGTTGGCAAAAAGAGTTTGCACCTCATCCTCCACGCCGCGAACCATGGCGGGAGGTGCCACCGTGGCGCCAAGGTCGATATTGTTGCGGTCGGCTAGTGCGGCCTGATCTGCCACGCACGCCAGCAGCAGCGCGGCGGCATCCAGCGCCACGGGGCAGGGCACTTCCGGTTCGTCCAGTCGCGCCAGCCGGAGCAGCTGGCCCACCAACCCGGCAGCGCGCCGGGCCGCCGCCGCCAGTGCTTCCAACCTTGGGCGTTGGCTGGGCGTGGGGGTGTCCGCCATGAGGTTGCCGGTTTCGAGCTGCATGGCAGCAATGGGCGTGCGCAGGGAATGCGCGGCGTCGGCCAGGAAGCGCTTTTGGGCGGCCAACGCGGCATTCAACCGCAGAATCAGTCCGTTCATGCTCTCCACCAGCGGTGTCAGTTCGGCTGGCACGTTCGTCAGTGGCAGTGGCGCCGTGGCCCTGGCGCCGCGCGTGGCCAGGTCGTGGGTCAGGCTATCCATCCGCCGCAGGGTGCGGTGCAGTGCCAACCCGCCCACCAGCCAGATAAGCGGAATGAGCAGCAGCACGGGCAAGGCGGTTCCCAGCGCCGCGCTGCTGGCAATTTCTTCGCGCACCCTCATGCGCTGGGCCACCTGGACGCTTTTGCCTGCATCGCGCAGCATATACACACGCCAGACCTTGTGGCCCACGTGCACGGTGGCGAAGCCTGGCTCTGGCAGAAGCGGGATGTTCGCGCCGGGCAGAGATTGATCCAGAATATGCCCCGCCGCGTCACGGATGGTAATGGCAAAACGGTCTTCCGGGTCTTGGTCCCGGGCGGCGGGCGCGGTGGCGGCTGTCAGCTTCGGCCCGGCGTTCAGCGCAATTTGCCGGAGTTGCCCATCCAGAAATAAAGCGGTCTCATGCTTGCTGTAGGAGTATGTCGCGGCGGCGGTGATGCACCCGGCAATGGCCAGCACGGCGCTGATCCAGGTAAAAAAGGTGCGGCGCAGAGAGGGAGCGTGCTTCATTTTGGTACCATCCAGCCCGCGCCACGGATATTGAGTATAACACCCTTGCCGAATTTACGCCGGATGGAATGGATGAGCACCTCCACCGCATTGCTTTCCACTTCCTCGCCCCAGCCATAGATTCGGTCTTCAATCCGCGCCCGTGAGAAGATATGCCCTGGCCGTTCCATCAGAATCTGCATGAGCGCATATTCCCGCGCGGACAGGGTTTCCGTATGGCCGCCGCAGGAGAATTGATGCGTCGCGGTGTCGAGCATGGCTTCACCCGTGCTCAGCCTGGGGGTTGCGCGGCCCGTGCGGCGGCGGAGCAGGGCGCGCATCCGGGCCAGCAGCTCTGGCACCTCGAACGGTTTCACCAGATAATCATCGGCGCCAAGGTCAAGCCCCGTCACCCGGCTTTCAATCGCGTCGCGCGCTGTAATGATCAAGATCGGCGTCTCCAGGCCCTGTTGCCGGGCAGCCTTTAGCACCGTCATGCCATCCGCGCCGGGCAGGCCGAGGTCAAGCAGGCCGATTGCATAAGCCGGATCGCGCAGGGCTTCCAGGGCCATTACGCCATCGCGCACCCAATCCACTGCCATGCCGGCCGCCTTCAGCGCGGCAACCAGGCCATCGCCAATCTGTTTATCGTCTTCAATCAGCAGTACGCGCATGGGTAGAAAATGGAGCAGGCTTCATCGCCCGGCAACAGCGGCAGATGCAGCCATTTTACAGTCAGGCCGCAGCCTGTTTTCGCCCGCCGCGCCCGGCCAGATAAAGTGCCGGCAGCAGGTTGGTGCAAAGCAGCGCGCTCCAGAAAATCCCGCCGCCGATGACCACCGCCAAGCCCTGCTCCGGCGCGGCACCGGCGCCAAAGCCCAGAGCCGTGGGCAACATGCCCAGAATCGCCACGGCGGTGGTGAGGAAGATGGGCCGGAATCGCACGTTCAGTGCTTCTTCTATGGCCTCTTCTGGGCTCATGCCCGCCGCCTCGTTGCGCTGGGCGCGGTCCAGCAGCACCACGCCGTGATTCAGGCTTACCCCGGCCAAGGCCAGAAAGCCGATCAGCCCGATGCCGTTCAGCCCCAGCCCGCTCACCGCCAGGGCCAACCCGCCGCCGGTCATCGCTAGCGGAATCTGCGCCAGCAGCAGCAACGGCACGCGCCGGCCGGAGAAACGCAGAAACAGCAGCCAGGCCAAAGCCGCGATGGCGGCGATGGCGGCCACACCCAATCCCAATGCAGCGTGCTCCAACGTTTTATAGAGGCCGCCGAAAACAATCCGCTCGCCCGGCGGCAGTTTCAGCCCGGCCAGGGCGCGCTTCGCCTGGGAGATGGCGATGTTGGGCGCTGTGGTGGGGGTGGCAAGAATTTCCAGCGCCCGCGCGCCGTCGATATGCATGAACTGATTAGGGCTGGTGGTGAGCGAAACATCCGCCAGCGCGCCAAGAGGCGTGGCACTGTCCGGCCCCACCGGCAAGGCGTCGAGCCCTTGCGGAGACAGCAAGCGCGGATCCGGCAGGCGCAGATAAAGCGGCAGCGGTGCCGCGCCATCCGGCAGTTCGGCCACCACCTGCCCGGCCATCAGGGCGGAGAC
>JAKBCD010000397.1 GCA_021808205.1 Pseudomonadota bacterium
AAATGAGGATCGCGATAAAAACCCAAAATGTTCCGCTGGCCCAGAATTGGCCTTGGAGAGCATTGTATTCCATTATTTACGCTGCCTTTCTCGCGGCCAACGCGTCATCCACGCGGCGCACCAGCTCTTCCTGCGCGGGAGCCGAGCCCGTGAGCTTGAGAAGCATCTCCCCGGCGGCCTCGGAGGCAACCGGCTTGATCGCCGCCATGGCGGCATTGCGGGCCGCGGCGATGCGCGCCTCCGCTTCGGTCAGTTTGGCGTCAAGCTGGGCATTCAGCGCGGCGGCCTTGGCTCCGGCTTCGGCCTTCGCATCGGCCACCGCCTTGGCCACCTCGGCCTGCGCGGTGGTACGTGCTGAACTCAGGGTTGCTGTGAGCAGCGCCACCGCCCGGTCCGCTTCCAGCTTGGCGGCGCGTGCCGCCGCCAGGTCGCGGGCGATAATGGCGGCGCGGTTCTCCAGCACTTTGCCCATCTGCGGCAGGCCCCAGCGCGACAGCACGAGGTAGAGCACCACAATGATGATCGCCATCCAGCCCACCTGGTCAAGGGTAAGCGGATTTGAAAAATCCATCTGCGGCATCTCGCCGTCCGCCAGAGCAGCGGATGGGGCGAGCGCCAGCAGCAGAGCGGTGCTGAGCCGGCGCATCTTAAGAGGCGGCGAACAGAATAACCAGGGCGATCACCAGGGCGTACAGCGCCACGGCTTCCGTCAGGGCGAAGCCGAGCAGAACATCGCGGAACATGGCATCGCGCGCGGCCGGGTTACGGCCAACGGCAGAGACGAAGGAACCGAACAAATTGCCGATACCCACGCCGGCACCGGCAACACCGATGGTGGCAAGACCGGCGCCTATATCCTTGGCGAGCAGAGCGGCTGAATGAGGATCCATGTAAATTTTCCTTTTTTCGAAGAGGCTTTTAAGAAATCCGGGTCAGTGCATGTGAACTGCATCGTGCAGATACAGGCAGGTAAGAATGGCGAACACATAGGCTTGCAGCCCGGCCACCAGCAGCTCCAGGGCGGCCAGCGCAACGTTCAGCCCCAGCGGCACAACCGAGGCGATGGCGCCGAAAACGCCCAGCCCGGCGGTGAGCAGCAGCATAAAGCCCGCGAACACCTCCCACATCACGTGCCCGGCGGTCATGTTGGCGAACAAACGCACAGAGAGCGACACCGGGCGGGAGAGATAGGAGATGAACTCGATAGGAACGAGCAGCGGCAGCAGCCAGCCTGGCACGCCCGAGGGCACAAAGAATTTCAGGAAGCCAAAACCGTGCGTGTAGAAGCCAACACCCGTTGAGAACAGGAACACGAACAGCGCCAGCGCCAGCGTAACCGCGATATGCGAGGTAAAGGCGAAGAAATACGGAAACAGCCCGATGAGGTTGCCCAGCAAAATGAAGCTGAAAATGGTGAACACCAGCGGAAAGAAACGCCGGCCTTCTTCGCCGATTGTGTCCACGCACATGTTGTGCACAAACTCGTATAGCACCTCCACCAGCGCCTGTACCCGGCCCGGCACCAGCGCCTTGGCCTTCAGCCCAATGGCGAACAGCCCCAGGATGATAACAGCCGCAGCCAGCATGGCCTCGTTGGAGTTGGTGAAATTCACGGCGCGCCCGATCGGCCCCAGACCAGTGGTCAGGCTGAATTGTCCCAGCGCGTCGATCGATGGTCCTGCCATGTATACTACCCTGCCTGAAGCCGTCTTTTTTACGCCGCTTGCGCGGCGCCTTGCTATTCCCGGCGATCGGCCCGCAACAAATTGCGCAGGCCGGCCGCCAAACCCACCGGCACCATGAGGATCATCAGCCAAGGCCTAGTGTGGAACAGCCTGTCCAGCCCCCACCCGATCACCACGGCGATGACCATCGCGGCCACCATCTCAACCCCCAGCCGCATCGCCAGCTCTATGGCGCGCTGCGCCGAGCCAGCATCGCTTTTGCCCGGTTCCTTGCGCTTTGGGCCGTGGGCCGCGTCTTCCGCTGCCTGCAACCGTTCCTCAAACGCCGTTTTCTTCGGGCCGTCGCTCATGCACCTCTGCTCCTTGCGGAAATCCGCTGGGAAGGTCGCGGCGGTTGCTAACCTTACCCCCCAGCACTGTCAAGAATGAATGCGCTTTATAGTGCATAAGCGGTATTCATCCCAAAATCACCCCGCAACAGCAGTTGACGCGGTTACGGACAGGCCGTCACTTATTCACGAGTCGTTTGAAAATTGAGGACTCGCTGTGCCTGTGGAAATGCTGCGCGAATTGCCGCTGGACCAAATTCTGCTGGGTGACGCCGGGACCATGCTGCGCATGTTGCCCGACGCCTCGATCAACTGCGTGTTCGCCGACCCCCCCTATAACCTGCAATTGCGCGGGGAACTGCGCCGCCCGGACGACAGTCTGGTGGACGGGGTGGATGATGATTGGGACAAATTCGACGATTTTGCCACCTATGACGCCTTCACGAAGGACTGGCTCTCCGAATGCCGCCGCGTGCTGCACAAGGATGGCACAATATGGGTCATTGGTTCTTACCATAATATTTTCCGCATCGGGGCGATGATGCAGGATCTGGGGTTCTGGATTCTGAACGATGTGATCTGGCGCAAGACCAACCCCATGCCGAATTTCCGGGGG
Organism: Pseudomonadota bacterium; assembly: GCA_021808205.1. Next base: position 2,631 of record JAKBCD010000397.1, read on the forward strand.
CGGCGCTTTACCAACGCGCATGAAACCATGATCTGGGCGGCGAAAAGCCCGCAAAGCCGGTACAAATTCAACTACCAGTCCATGAAGGCGCTGAACGACGATTTACAGATGCGCTCGGACTGGACGCTGCCGCTCTGCACCGGGGCCGAACGCCTCAAAAATGTGCACGGGCTGAAGCTCCACCCTACCCAGAAGCCCGA
>JAKBCD010000398.1 GCA_021808205.1 Pseudomonadota bacterium
GGGCGCGATGTAAATTGCCCGGAAATCGTTGACGTTCGTGTGGGTCGGCCCGGTGATGATGGATTGCCCGAGCGCCTCGAAAAATCCATGTCCGTCATGTCTGGACAGAAACGCGCGCGGCTCAAGCCCTAACGCCGCCGCGCGGACGCAGGTGCCGGGGGTCCAGATGGCCCCGGCAATGTCCTCGATCCCGTCGATCCCGTCAGTATCCGCGGCCAGGGCGTAGATGCCAGGGTGGTCCTGCGCCGCCAAGCCAAATGCCAGCAGGAACTCGACATTGCGCCCACCGCGCCCGGTCTCTTCATGGGCGCGCAATGTCACGGTTGTCTCACCGCCGGAAAGTAGCATGCAAGGAGGGGAGAAAGGCTGGCCGCGCGAGGCGATCTGTTGGGCGATTGAGGCCAGCACCGCGCCGGCATCCTTGGCTTCACCCTCCAGCCGGTCGCTCAGGATATGGGCGGGAATCCCCGAGGCGGTCACCAGCCGGGCCGCGGCATCCAGAGAGACCTGCGGGGTGACGGTCATATGCGTTTCTACCCCGGCAAGCCGCGCGTCGTCCGGCTTGACGCTCTCGCTCTCGGGCGAGGCCAGCACGGCCGCAACCGAGGGCGGCACCTCGATACGGTAACGCGCCAGAATTTCAACGGCCTCGGCGCTGGTCGAAGAATCAGCGACCACAGGCCCGGAGGCAATCGCTGCGGGATCGTCGCCCGGCACGTCCGACATCAGCAGTCCGACGACCCGTGCCGGGTGTGCGGCGGCAGCCAGCCGGCCGCCCTGCGTTTGCGAAAGATGGCGGCGGACGCAGTTGAATTCGTTGATCGCAGCACCTGAGCCCAGCAATGCCCGGTAGAGCCCCTGGATCTCCTCCAGAGTGATGCCGGGCAACGGCAAGGTAAGCAGCGCTGAGCCACCGCCGGAGACCAGTGTCAGCAGCAGATCATCCGGCCCCAGCCCCTGCGCGATTTCGAGACAGCGCTGGGCGGCCTTGAGACCAGCGGCATCAGGTACGGGATGCGACGCCTCGACAACCTCGATCCACTGCGTTGGCAAGGCATGGCCATAGCGCGTGACCACCAGGCCCTCCAATGGCGCGCCGTAATGTGCCTCCACGGCACGAGCCATGGACGCGGCCCCCTTGCCAGCCCCCAGCACGACAAGGCGCCCGCGCGGACGCTCCGGCAGGAATGGCTTCAGGCACCGCATGGGGTCGGCAGCGGCCACGGCGGCGTCAAAAGCGGCGCGGAGAAGAAAGGCAGGGTCTGTCATTGTAAAAGATTCCGTGGTGCGTCAGCCAAAAAGGCGCTTATATTTGCAATAAGCTGATCCGCCAAGACCTGCATCGGCTCTTCGCTGCCCCCAGGGTGCCGCAGCCTGCGGACACGACCCGCAAAAGCGCCGCCGTGTTGGTATCCTTCACGTTTGCTCCCTGCCTGCGACCTGGGGCGATCTGGTGCGGATGCTGCGGCAAGCATAGTCTGAATGTAGCGCGGTGCAAAACCGCCCGGCGCTCAATTGCGATGGCCCTCGGCTCGCTCGTAAAGTGAGCGAACCTAAAGTCATCGCGCTCTAGAGCCGGATGATTTTAGATCGAATCACGGCGCGATCCGCTCTAAAATCTGAATCCGCCTCTAAAACAATGAGATAGAGGGCGATTCAGACTTCAGGCTCGCGCGTAAAGTGAGCGAGCCTGAAGTCATCGCGCTCTGGGACATTGATGCAAAGCGGATTACGACGCGTGACCAGCAGTTTTGCCAGTCCAAGCCTGGCCAAGTCTGGCATCCAGGGCATATTTTCCGGGGCCGGCGGCATAAAGCAGCAGAAACCCACCGGCGATGCTGACATTCTTATAGAAATTTATCTCGTTTTCGTATTGAGCCGTGCCAGTCATCGTCCAGTAATGATGAGCCAAAAACCCAGTGGCAATGGTGTAGAGAGCCATCAGCACGGCAAGCGGACGCGTTGCAACGCCGAGCAGGATGGCGAGTGCCACGAAAACTTCCATAAAAATGGCGACCAACGCTGAAAGATGCGGAACCGGAACGCCGGTCTGAGCCATGTAGCCGACGGTTCCGGAATAATCGGTGAGTTTGTCCCAGCCGAATATCAGAAACAATACGACGAGCAGAAGGCGGGCAAGGAGGATGACTTCATCGGCGAAGTATCCCAGGCGCGTGGTCAACATGGATTTATGTCCTCTTGCTGGCGCGTTCATACGGCCAGTTTCGCGGTGATTTCGGCAACGTGCCGGCCAAGGAAACGCGCCCCGTCCAGTTCGTTTTCGCTGGGCTGGCGCGAGCCATCGCCCGCGGCAATCGTGGTGGCACCGTAAGGCGCGCCGCCCGTTACCTCATCCAGCTTCAACTGCCCCTGGAAGGAATAAGGCAGCCCGACAATCACCATGCCGAGATGCAATAGATTGGTGTGGATGTTGAGCAGCGTGGTTTCCTGCCCGCCATGCTGGCTGGCGGTTGAAACGAACGCCGCACCCACCTTGCCGTTCAGCGCGCCGCGCATCCACAGGCCGCCGGTCTGGTCCAGAAAATTGGCCATCTGCGAGGTCATCCGGCCATAACGCGTGCCAGTGCCGATGATGATGGCATCGTAATCAGCGAGCTCCTGCGGCTGCGCGACCGGCGCTTTCTGGTCCAGCTTGAAATGGCTTTTCTGGGCAATTTCTTCCGGCACCAGCTCTGGCACGCGCTTGATATCAACCTGGGCGCCGGTGGTGCGGGCACCTTCGGCCACCGCCTCCGCCATGGTTTCGATATGACCATAGCTGGAGTAATAGAGCACGAGAATCTTAGGCATGTTGGACCCCTTTGAACT
>JAKBCD010000007.1 GCA_021808205.1 Pseudomonadota bacterium
TGCGCGTGTGCGGATTAGCCATTTGGGCGCGCCGGTGGTTAAAGCCGGATGACGCCGGATAGATGTTTGCAACTGATCGCGCAGACCTGTTCAAATTCTACTTGCAACGGGAGAGCCGTCCATAGATGATAGAACAGTGTCTGGTGGGCAATCAGATTATTCAACACCACCGCAATCAGCGCGCCACCCTGGCTGACGCCGCAAGTTTTGGGCGTTGCAATAGTCTCGTATTTCATCGAAACGGTCGCCATGGCGCGCAGATGCGACATCGCCGTTAATGAGATAGTATTGTCAGCGATATGATATGCATCTCTGCCGCCTGGCATAGGCGAATGATTCACCGGCGAGGCAAACAGGTCGAACTCACGCGGATTACCTTGTGCGGTTTCACAAGGCAGCACTGCTCCGTTCTGGGAGAGGGTATAGGTTTCCGCGCCATCTTGCACGCGGGTCACGACCACACTCGCCCCAGGGGATACAGAGGTGAAGATCGTTTCATTGCCCTGGTGCACGACTGTAAACGGCGATAATTTTGCCCTGGGCACACCCCATTGTGCAATTTTCCAGTTAGGCCCGGCCTCGCTGGCGCCATATTCGGCCGGCTCTCCGGGCGGAGGCGGATAAGATTTGGCCTGAATTGAAAATCCGCTTGGCGGCGCGAACACATCCTGGTCTTTCGCGCTGGCGCCAGCCGGTAAAATAATCATGACTGCGAGAACAAACCAAGCCACAGATTTCATGTGCATAATCTCTCCGCCGGAGGACGGCTTAAAACGAATCCGCGCTCGCGCCGGTCATTTTTGCATAAGCCGCCAGCGCAGCCTGCCTGCCATCAGCGGGCAGCACCAGAGGGCGAGGGTAATTGCCCCCCAGCTTCACGCCGCACCGGGCTAGAAGTACGGCATCGCTCTCCCATGGCGTGTGGATCAGCGCATCGGGAAGTTTTTGCAGCTCCGGCACAAAGCGTCGCACATAAGCGCCATCAGGGTCGAACTTCAGCCCCTGCAAAACCGGGTTGAAAATGCGGAAATAAGGTGCGGCATCTGCCCCGCACCCGGCCACCCATTGCCAGGAGGCACCGTTCGCCGCCTCATCCGCCTCGCACAGGCAGTCCCAAAACCACGCCTCGCCTTTCTGCCAGGGCACCAACAGATGTTTCACGAGATAGGAGGCGCAGATCATCCGCACCCGGTTGTGCATCCAGCCGGTCTGCCAAAGCTCGCGCATTCCGGCGTCAACAATCGGAATGCCTGTGCGCCCTTGTTGCCATGCAGTCAGATGGCCATCCCGCTCATCCCAGGGGAAATCGGCAAACTCCTTTCGAATTGGTGCGAAGCGGATCTCCGGGTGCTGCCAGAGCAGATTGATGGAAAACTCACGCCAGAGCAGCTCTTTCAGGAAGGTCTGCACGCCTTTGCCAGAGCCCGCCGCTTTCGCCTGGTGCCACACATGGCGCGGCGAGATTTCGCCGAAATGCGCGTGCGGCGAGAGCTTTGAAGTACCTGCCCGGCCAGGTATATCCCGCGCTGTGGCATAATCCTGTACCGGCCCGGCCAGAAAAACCTGCAGCCGCTTCTGCGCACCGGCCTCGCCGGGGGTCCACTCCGCGCGCATCCCGCCCGCCCAATCCGGTTTGCTGGGCAGCAGGTTCCAGTCTTTCAGCTTTTCGCTGCTGGCCTTCACGCAGTTCAAAGCCTTGGGCACCGGCAATGCTTCCTCCGGCACCCCGGCTTCCAGGCAGGCTTTGGAGAACGGCGTAAACACCCCGAACAACCCGCCCGCCTTGGTGGTGATGCGCTCGGGCGCAAACAACGAGGCGGAGAGATGCCGGTGCAGCCCGCAATCCAGCTTTTTCAGCGCCGCATCAAGCGCCCGGTCAGCCTCGCGCCAGAAAGGCTCATAAGCGCGCGCCGCGTGCACGGCGGTCATGCCATGCTCCTTCACCAGCCCGGCGATGATCTCCACAGGCTTGCCCCGGCGCAATGTAAGCTGGCCGCCGCGTGCCGCGATATCCGCCGCTAACGCCGTTAGCGAATGATGCAGCCACCAGCGGTTCGCCGCTCCGGCGCGCTCATCCAGAATGTAGAGCAGCAGCACATCCTCGCCACTTTCCACCGCCGCGTGCAAAGCCGGATTATCGGCCAGCCGCAGATCGTTACGGAACCAGACGAGCCGCGCCATTTTCAGGCCACCTCGGCCAGCCGCCCCAATTGCTCCAGCGCGAAGGAATAAAGCTGCTCCTGCCCCAGCAGAAACACCCGCAAGCCACGCGGAAACAACCGGGCGATGGCGGGGTCGCGCACATCCAGCCCGCCGGTAAAGCTGCCAAACGCGGGCAGGATCAGCCTGGCGGCGCCATCTGTCACAAAGCAGGGGCGGGAGACGCGCTTGGCGCGGGAGTCGATGCTCGCCTTGGGGTGAAAATGCCCTGAAATCTCGATCTCGCGCGGGCTAAGATGTGGCAAAGCCTCGTGCCGGAACACAAACGGCCCCTCCCGGTGTTCGGCCAAGCATTGGCCCGGCAGCTCATGCGGGGCGGCATCATGGTTGCCCGCCACCCAGATCATCTGCGCTTCCCGGCCCATCGCTTCTATCCGCGCCCGGTCATCCTTGGCCAGCCGGGCGAGCGCATTATTGTCATGGAAGGTATCCCCCAAAGCGATGACCTTCATGGGCCGGTAGAGCCGCACCAGCCGGGTCAGCCGTTCCAGCGCCGCGCGTGTGTCATAGGGCGGCAGCAAGGCGCCGCGCGCGGCAAAGGCAGAGCCTTTTTCAAAATGCAGATCCGCGACGATGAGCACGCGCTTCGCCGGCCAGAACGCGGCACCTGAGGGGTCGAGCATCAGCCGTTCATTGCGGAAATGGATGGGTGCAGCGGTCATGAACGGTGAAAAAGCATATTCCGCCCCTTTGGACCATGTGAAAAATTGTGACGAATTTTAGTCTCCGCCGTGGCTTCGGCAATCAACGCTTCGGCTTCGGCCAGAAGCACATCCTCGGCCTCGCCCGCCACGTGTTCGCGGCCGATCTCCAGCAGCACCGGCACCGCCAAAGGCGAGACGCGGGAGAGCACCATATGCGTAATCCGCCCTTTCGCCCGGCTGAGCAATCCTGAAATCCGGGAGAGGTCGATCAACCCATGCGCCGCATCCGCCCGGGTGGCGCGGAGCAGAATATGGTCCGGCTGGTGCTTGCGCAGCACGTCGTAGATGAGATCGGAATTCACCGTCACCTGCCGCCGGTTTTTCCCCGCCCCCGGCAATTGGCGCGGGATAAGCCCGGAAATGACGGCCACTTGCCGGAAGGAGCGGCGCAGGAGGGAGCTGGTCTCCATCCATTCCTCCAGATCATCCCCCAGCATATCTTCCTGGAAGAGCTGGTCGATCTTCTCCGGCCGGTAGGCGGACCATGTGGCCAGCACGTAATCTGTCGCCACGAAGCCGATGGGCGCGAAACCGGCGCGCTCCATGCGCTTGGTCAGCAGCAGGCCCAGGGTCTGGTGGGCGTTGCGGCCTTCGAACGCGTACACCACCATGAACCAGCGGCCCTGGCGCGGAAATGTCTCCACCAGTAAGCCCTCCGGTCCCGGCAGGCGGGAGCGTTGCTTTTGCAGGCCCAACCATTCCTGCACCTGCTCGGGAAACGCACCCCAGCAGGAAGGGTCGTGCAGTATCGCCCGTACCCGGCTGGCGAGGTGGGTGGTGAGCGGCATTCTGGCCCCGGCATAGGCCGGCACTTTCGGCTCCTTGCCTGGGGCTTCTACCACTTCAATGAAATTCTCCCGCAACCTTATGAATTTCAATAATCTTCCGGCGAAAATAAAACTGTCTCCGGGCACCAGCTGGTTGACGAAATATTCCTCAACCTCGCCCAGCCCCACGCCAAACCCGCCGCGTTTGCCCAGCAGCCGGATTTTTATCACCGGCGCTTCCACGATAGTACCGATATTCATCCGGAATTGCTGCACCACCCGCGCATTGGCCGGGTAAACATAGCCCTCCGCATCCCGGAACAGCTTGCGGTAACGCTCATAGGCCGCCAGCGCGTAGCCGCCATCCTCCACAAAGCGCAGCACATCGTCGAAATCCTTACGCGGCAGATCGGCATAGGGCGCGGCGGAGGTAACCTCCCGGTACAAATCATCCGGCAAAAACCGCCCCGCGCAGGCCATGCCGAGAATATGCTGGGCCAGCACATCCAGCCCGCCGGGGCGGGTCGCCATCCAGCGCCTTCTCGCGCACGCCCTGCATCGCCGCCTCGCATTCCAGCACCTCGAACCGGTTGGCGGGCACCAGCACGGCGCGGGAAGGTTCGTCCAGCCGGTGGTTTGCGCGGCCAAGCCTTTGCAAAAGCCGGGAAACGCCTTTCGGCGCGCCGATTTGCAGAACCTGGTCCACCCCGCCCCAATCAATGCCGAGATCGAGCGAGGAGGTGGCGATCACCGCCCGCAAGCGCCCTTCGGCCATCGCCGTCTCCACCTTGCGGCGCTGGGCAATGTCCAGGCTACCGTGGTGAATCGCGATCGGCAGGTTGTTATCGTTATGCTTCCAGATTTCGGCGAAGATCAGCTCCGCCTGGGCGCGGGTGTTCACAAACACAATGCTGAGCCGTGCCTTTTCCACCTGCGCCAGCACCATCTGGGCGGCTTTCAGCCCCATATGGCCAGACCACGGAATTTCCGTCTCTGGCAGGACCATGCTCACCTCTGGCGGGGCGCCATCCTCGGCCAGCACCAGCCGGGCATTCGGCCCCACGAAACGCCGCATCGCCTCCGGGTGGGCAACGGTGGCTGAAAGCCCGACCACCCGCGTGGCTGAAATTGCCCGCAGGCGGGAGATGCAAAGAGCGAGCTGGTCCCCGCGCTTGGTGCCGGCCAGGGCGTGAATTTCATCCACCACCACGCAGGAAAGCGTGGCGAAATAGTCCGCGCTGTTTTCTTGGGAGAGCAGCAACAGCAGCGATTCCGGCGTGGTGAGCAGGATATTCGGCGGCATTTCCTTTTGCCGGGCGCGGCGGTTGGTGGGGGTGTCTCCACTGCGGGTCTCGATGGAGATGCCAAGCCCCATCTCCGCCACCGGAATTTGTAGATTACGGGCAATATCCGTACCCAGCGCCTTTAGCGGGCTTACATAGAGGGTATGCAGCTTGCCGCTCGGGCGTTCCGCCAGCGCCACCAGGCTGGGCAGAAACCCGGCCAGGGTTTTGCCTGCACCCGTGGGGGCAACCAGCAATACATCCTCGCCAGCCGCGACAGAATCCAACACCGCGGCCTGGTGCGGGCGTAAACACCAGGTTTTGGCCGCGAACCAATCTTCGAATCTCTCTGGCAGGCTGGCCATGACGCATTATATGGTATTTTCATGCTTTGTTCCAAACCTCTTTCATGAGCCCGCATCCAGAGAACTGGCTGAAGACGACGCCATCGGGGCTTTATTGCGTGCCAGGGGATTTCCATATCGACCCCATGCGCGCCGTGCCCCGCGCCATCATCACCCACGGCCATTCAGACCACGCCCGGCCCGGCCATGACCATGTGCTGGCGACGCCGGAGACGTTAGCCATCATGCGCGCCCGCATGGGCGAGGAACGGGCAGGGGGTGCGTTGCAGCCTCTGACCTATGGGCAGGCGCTGAAGATTAACGATGTTGGCGTAACCCTGGTTCCCGCCGGGCATGTTCTGGGCTCCGCCCAGGTGGTGATGGACTACATGGGCAGCCGCGCCGTCGTCTCCGGCGACTATAAACGCCAGCCAGACCCAACCTGCGCGCCCTTTGAGCCGATGCGCTGCGATGTGTTCGTAACGGAAGCCACGTTTGGCCTGCCGGTATTCCGCCACCCCGCGCCCGAGGGCGAGATTGCGAAGCTGCTGCGCTCCCACGCGTTGTTCCCTGAGCGCACGCATGTCGTGGGCTCCTATTCGCTCGGCAAATCCCAACGGCTCATCGCCATGCTGCGCCAGGCGGGGTATGATGCGCCGATTTACCTGCACGGCGCGCACGCCAATCTCTGCGCGCTATATGAAACACTGGGTGTGCCCCTGGGTGATCTACGCCCCGCCACGACAGCGGATAAGGCCCAGTTGAAAGGCTCCATGGTGCTGGCTCCACCCTCCGCGGTGGGCGAACGCTGGGGCAGGCGGCTGGAAGACCCGGTGGTGGCGCAGGCCTCGGGGTGGATGCGCATCCGGCAGCGGGCCAAGGCTTCGGGAATCGAGCTTCCACTCATCATCTCCGACCATGCGGATTGGGACGATTTGCTGGCGACGATCAGAGAAACCCAGGCGCCGGAAATCTGGGTCACCCATGGCTCGGAGGAGGCGTTGATCCGCGCCCGCGCCCTCATGCAGATCCGCGCCAGGGCGCGGCGCCTTGTCGGTTATGGCGAGGAGGAATGATACGCGCGGGGATGGTTGGGCGGCCGTGCGCCAAGGAGAAAATAAAATGAAGGCGTTTGCGGAATTGCTGGAGCGGCTGCTGTTTGCCCCTGGCCGTAACACCAAAATCTCGCTGCTGCGGGCTTATTTCACCACCCAGCCGGACCCGGAGCGCTGCTATGCGCTGGCCGCCATCGCTGGGGCGCTGGATTTCCCCGGTGCCAAATCCGCAACGCTGCGGGAATTGACGACGAGACGTGTCGATTCCGAATTGTTCGATTTATCTTATGATTTCGTGGGTGACCTCGCCGAGACCATCGCGCTCATCTGGCCTTCCCATGGGGATCATCCGCCCGCGCTGCCGGAGGTGATCGAGGCGTTGTGCGCCGCCAAGCGCGCGGAAATCCCAGCGCTGATCGAAACCTGGCTGGACCGCTCTGATTCCTCAACACGCCTGGCTCTGGTGAAGTTGCTCACCGGGGGGTTGCGGGTTGGCGCGTCTCTGCGGCTGGCCAAGCTGGCTTTGGCCGAGATGGGGATAACGGATGTGAACGAGATCGAGGAAATCTGGCATGGGCTGGAGCCGCCTTATGCCGGGCTGTTTTCCTGGCTGGAGGGCAAGGCCGAACGGCCAACGCCTGGTGAGGCACCGGTATTCCGCCCGGTAATGCTGGCCCACCCTGTCGAGCTGCCGGATATCGAAAGGATCGACTGGAGCGACTTCCGCGCCGAGCAAAAATTCGACGGCATCCGCGTGCAGATTGTGGCGACCGGGGCGGAGAAGCGGCTTTATTCCCGCGCCGCCGAAGATATCTCCGCTGCCTTTCCGGATATTCTGGAAGTGGTGGATTTCCACGCGGTGCTGGATGGTGAATTACTGGTGATCCGCGACGGTATCATCGCGCCGTTTTCGGATTTGCAGCAGCGCCTCAACCGCAAATCCACCACGCCTGCGATGCAACGGGATTTGCCCGCAGGGATTATGCTCTACGACATGCTGTTTGATGGCGAGGAGGATATCCGCCCGCTTACTTTTGATGTACGGCGCGCCCGGCTCGAAGCCTGGTTCGCGCGCACCCGCCCGGCGCGGATGCAGCTTTCGCCGTTGATCGGCTTTGGTACCATCCAAGATTTAGCAGGATTGCGCGAGGCGGCGCGGGCGGAGCAGAGCGAGGGGCTGATGCTCAAACGCGGCGACGCGCCCTACATCGCGGGGCGGCCAAAGGGGCTGTGGTGGAAATGGAAGCGTGCTCCGCTCAGCCTGGATGCGGTGCTGATGTACGCTCAGCGCGGCCACGGCAAACGCTCGTCGTTCTATTCCGACTACACGTTCGGGGTGTGGAACGAGGAGGGCGAGTTGGTGCCAGTGGCGAAAGCCTATTCCGGCTATACGGATGAGGAGCTGAATTTCATCGACCGCTGGATAAGAAACCACACCATCAACCGCTTCGGCCCGGTGCGGGAGGTTGAAAAAGAGCTGGTGTTCGAGCTGGGGTTTGATGCTGCGCAGTTTTCCACCCGGCATAAATCCGGCATCGCGCTGCGGTTTCCGCGTATTTTACGGCTGCGAACGGACAAGCCCGCGGCCGAGGCCGATAGGCTTGAGACCGTGCGCGGCATGATACCGTAAGGCCGTTCAGGCGGTTTTTTTCGCCTTTGTGGGTTTTGTCGGGGCTTTGGCTGCTGGCTTGGCTTTGCTTTTGGTCGCGGGTTTTTTAACTGTTTTGCCCGCTTCTTTCTTCACCACAGGTTTGGCGGCTGTTTTGGCGGCAGGCTTGGCCTTGGCGCCTTTTTTTCCGCGCGGCGCCAGGGTTTTGCCTTTTTCGGCCAGCAGGGCAACGGCGTCTTCCAGCGTTAGGCTGGTCATCTCCACGCCTTTCGGCAAATTGGCGACAATGTTACCCCATTGCGCGTATGGCCCGAACCGGCCCTTGCGAACGAGAATATCAGCGCCATCCTTGGGGTGCTGGCCCAGGGTTTTCACGGATTCCTGTTTTTTGGCGATCAGGTCCATGGCCCGGTTGAAGCCGAGATGCAGCACGTTATCGTCCCGGTCCAGCGAGGCGAAGAGTGCCCCCATTTTCACATAAGGCCCGAAACGACCGATATTGGCCTCGATTTTTTGCCCGGTTTCAGGGTGCAGCCCAACCAAACGCGGCAAAGAGAGCAGGCCAAGGGCTTCTTCCAGCGTCAATGTGGCACCATCCATGCCCCGCGCCAGCGAGGCGCGCTTGGGCTTGGCTTTTTTATCGGCGGGGTCCGGTTCGCCCTGCTGCACGTAAAGCCCGTAAGGGCCACGGCGGAGGGTAATGTCATCGCCGGTTTCCGGGTGCTGACCCAGCAGGCGCATGCCGTCTTTTAAGGAATCATCCTCGGTCTCGCCGCCATCAACGGCGAGTTTGCGGGTGTATTGGCAGGTGGGATAGTTTGAGCAGCCGATGAAGCTGCCATAACGCCCGAGTTTAAGCCCCAAACGGCCGGTGCCGCAGGCGGAACAGGCGCGGGGGTCGGAGCCGTCTTCCCGGGCGGGGAAGAAATGCGGGCCCAAATCATTGTCCAACGCGTCGATGACGTCGGAGATTTTCAAATCCTTCGTCTGGCCGATAGCGTTGGAGAAATCATCCCAGAAGGCCCGCAGAACATGCCGCCAATTGGCCTTGCCCTCGGCAACCTCGTCGAGCTGTTCTTCAAGATTGGCGGTGAAGCCGGTATCGACATAACGGGCGAAGAAGCTGACCAGGAAGGCGGTAACGAGCCGCCCGCGATCTTCCGGGATGAAGCGCCTGGCTTCCAGCTTTACGTAATTCCGGTCCCGCAGCACGGAAAGGATGGAGGCGTAGGTGGAAGGCCGGCCAATGCCCAGCTCCTCCATCTTCTTCACAAGCGAAGCCTCGGAATAGCGCGGCGGGGGCTGAGTGAAATGCTGGGTGGCGGTCACGTCGCGCGTCTTCGCCGGGTCGCCCTTATTGATGGGCGGCAGGATGCGGCTATCATCATCCGCGTCGGCGGGGGCGTCGTCCTGGTCTTCCCGATAGAGTTTCAGGAAGCCATCGAACGCCAGCACGGAGCCGGTGGCGCGCAGCGTCTGGCCCTTGCCGTCGGTGAGGTCGACGGCGGTCTGGTCCAGCTCAGCCGGGGACATCTGGCAGGCCAAAGCGCGTTTATAAATCAGCTCGTAAAGCCTGGCCTGCTCGGCATTGAGCATACGCGCCACTTTCTCAGGCTTCAGCGCGATGTCGGTCGGGCGGATCGCCTCATGCGCTTCCTGCGCGTTTTTGGCCTTGCTCTGATAGATGCGCGGGGCGACGGGAAGATATTGCTCGCCAAACTCAGCCTGGATTTGCTTGCGCATGGCAGAGACGGCCTCCTGCGCCAATTGCACGCCATCGGTTCGCATATAGGTGATGAGACCGACCGTATCGCCGCCGATCTCCACACCTTCATAAAGCTGCTGGGCGAGGCGCATGGTCTGCTGGGAGGAGAAGCCGAGCTTGCGGCTGGCCTCCTGCTGCAAGGTGGAGGTGATGAAAGGCGGCGGCGGGCTGCGTTTGGTGCGCTTTTTCTCAACCGAGGCGACAGAGAAGCTGCCAGCCTGCACGGCGGCCTTGGCGGTAGAGGCTTTGGCTTCGTCGTTCAGGTCGAACTGTTCGAGCTTTTTGCCCTGGTAATGCGTGAGGCGGGCGGGGTAGGGCGCGCCGGTGGGGGTGAGCAGGGCGGCTTCCACGCTCCAATATTCCCGGGCCTTGAAGATTTCGATCTCGGCCTCGCGCTCGCAGATGAGGCGAAGGGCGACCGATTGCACACGGCCCGCGGATTTGGAGCCGGGGAGCTTGCGCCAGAGCACGGGCGAGAGGGTGAAACCCACCAGATAGTCCAAGGCGCGGCGGGCGAGGTAAGCCTCGATCAGCGGCGTATCGAGGTCGCGCGGCTGCGCCATCGCGGTTTTCACCGCGTTCTTGGTGATCTCGTTGAAGGTGACGCGCTTGACGTTAACGCCTTTCAGCGCATTGCGCTCGGCCAGGGCGGTTTGCACATGCCATGAAATCGCCTCGCCCTCACGGTCGGGGTCGGTGGCGAGATAGAGGGTTTTCGCCCCTTTCAGCGCCTTGGCGATCTCGCTGAGCTGGCGTGCCCCGCGGTCATCCGCCTGCCAATCCATGGCGAAGTCTTCATCTGGGCGGACGGAGCCATCCTTGGGTGGCAGGTCTCGCACATGGCCGAAGGAGGCCAGGACCTTATATGAATCCCCCAGGTATTTGTTGATCGTCTTGGCTTTGGAGGGGGATTCGACGACGACGATATCAGTCAACGGGCCGTTCCATTCAGTTGGTCTTCAAGCCGTAAGGCTCACGGGTCTTCGGCAAGAACCACCTTGTCTCCGGCCAGGCATTCTGCGCGCCCTGCCAATTCAAGCTCAAGGATAACCGCCCTTATCGATGTTATCGACAACTGGCAGCGCCGGGCGATCTCGTCAACTCCAACGGGTTCTGGGCCTAACAGGCCAGAAATTTCGCGCCGGGCGCGAGGTAGTTCATCTTCGGGTGCTGGGTCGTCCTCCCATAACGGTGGCGGCTCGGCGAAGCCAGGCGGCTTGGTGCGGCGTGCGGGCAGGTTGGTAAATACATCCTCCGCCGTTTCCGTCAGGTGCGCGCCCTGGCGAAGCAGGTCGTTGCCGCCACGGGCGCGGGGGTCGAGCGGCGAGCCGGGCACGGCGAAAATTTCGCGGCCCGCCTCCACCGCCAGGCGCGCGGTGAGCAGCGAGCCGGAGCGGGCGGCGGCCTCGATGACCACAAGGCCCAGGGTGAGTCCGGCGATGATGCGGTTGCGCTTGGGGAAATGCCGCCCGATGGGGGCGGTGCCCAATGGGGCCTCCGCCACCACCGCGCCGTTTTCCACGATCCGGCGCTGGAGGTCGGCGTTTTCAGGCGGGTAGGGCACATCCAGCCCGCCCGCGATGACGGCGATGGTGCGCCCGCCACGGAGGGCCCCTTCATGCGCGGCGGTGTCTATGCCTCGGGCGAGGCCCGAGGCGATGGTGAGGTGTGGGGCAAGTTCTGCGGCAAGGTGCGCGGCGAGGCGCATACCGTTGGCGGAGGCGTTGCGGGCGCCGACAATGCCGATGGAGCGTGAGGTAAGTAGCCCGGCATCGCCCAAAACCGCGATGGCGGGCGGGGCGTCAGCCAGTTCCGCCAGATAAGCCGGGTAACCGGGCTGGTCCAGGAAGAGGAATATGCCGCCGAGATGTAGGATGGCGTCGTATTCCCGCTCGACTTCGGCCATGGGCGGAATGCGCGGCGGGGTGGCGCGGCCGCCGGATTTGGCGAGGGCGGGCAGGGCGGCAAGCGCTTCATCCGGGTTGGAAAAACGCGAAAGCAGGCGGCGATAGGTGACGGGGCCGACACTTTCCGTGCGGGCGAGGCGCAAAAACCCCAGCGCCGGATTAGCCATTGAGGTTGAGGATGGAGAGGATTTCACCCAGCTTGGCCGGAGGCACCACCCAGGCGCCAACGGGGGTGGCATCCTCGTAAAAACTGGCGATGACGCCGCAGGCGGGGGTTTGCCCGGTCAAGGCGGCCTCTGTTGCGCCAGGGCCATCGGCCACCAGGGCGCCGATTTCATCGAAACCGGGGATGTTGACGTTGATGAAGCCCGGGGCAGGCTGGCCGGTGCCGATGACAACCCAGAGCGGGCCGGTGGGCTGGGCGCAGGGCTCAGGGTTGAAAAGATGGATGCGATTGGCTTGCAAATGATTGAGCGCAAGGGCAGGGGCAGCACCCAATATCCAGGCGGCGAGGCAGAGTGCGGTTCTCATGCGGGTTTTTTACCAATGCGTGGTTCCTCGCCCCGGATGAGGCGCTGGATGTTGGGTTTATGCTTCCAATAGACCAGGCCAGCGATGATGAGAGCGGCTTCCGCCGTGAGCGCGCCTTTCAGCGCAAGTGCCGCGATGGGGGCGGCGGCATAGGCCACCAGCGCGGAAAGTGAGGAGTAGCGCAGCGTGAAGGCCACCAGCAGCCAGAGGGCGCAGCACACAAGACCTAGCGGCCAGGCGAAGCCAAAGAAAACACCCAACCCAGTGGCCACACCCTTTCCGCCCTTGAAGCCGAGCCAGACAGGAAAGAGATGCCCCAGCACCGCCGCCAGCCCGACCACCAGCACGCCGTGATGCAGAAACAACTTCACCAGCAGCACCGCGAGGAAGCCTTTCAGCCCGTCCAACAGCAATGTGGCCGCCGCGAGTTTTTTGTTGCCGGTGCGCAGCACATTGGTGGCGCCGATATTGCCGGAGCCAATGGAACGGATATCGCCCAGCCCGGCAAGGCGGGTGAGCAGCAGCCCATAAGGTACACTGCCCATGAGATAACCGAAAACGGCAATGCCGAGATAAAGCCCGGTCAACCGAACACCCTCCGCCCGGCTTTCCAGGTGCCAAGCACCACGCCTTCCAGAGCGCGGCCATCGAAAGGTGTGTTCTGCGCCTTGCCCGGCAGCTTGCCGGCCTGCACCTGCCAGGATTTTTCGGGGTCGAACAGGCATAAATCGGCGGGCGCGCCTTTGGCGAGCCGACCGGCCTCAATGCCAAGCCAGGCGGCGGGTTTGACGGTGAGCAAGGCCAGCGCCTGGGGCAGACTGAGGTCGCCCGCCTGCACCCGCGCCAGTGTAACGCCCAGCAAGGTTGCGAGGCCGCAGCCGCCGGGTTCGGCCTCGGCGAAGGGCTGGCGCTTATCGTCCGGGTCGCGGGGCTGGTGGTCGGAGGCAATAGCGTCGATGGTGCCATCTTTCAGGGCTGCCACCACGGCGAGGCGGTCTGCCTCAGCCCGCAGCGGCGGAGAAAGCTTGGCATAGGTGCGGTAATCGCCAATCGCAGTCTCGTTCAGGTCGAAATATGGGGGGGCGGTGTCGCAGGTGATTTTAAGCCCCTTTTCCTTGGCGTGGCGGATAAGCTCCAGCGCCTCGGCGGTGGTGATGTGCGCGAAATGCACAGCACCGCCGGTGAGCTCGGCCAGGCGGATATCGCGCGCGACGCAAATGGCCTCCGCCGCGGCGGGAATGGCGGGCAGGCCCATCCAGGTGGCGCGGGGGCCAGCGGTGGCAGCACCGCCCCGGGCGAGATCGGAATCTTCCGGGTGCTGAACAATGCGGGCACCAAAGCCGGAGGCATAAGCCAGCGCCAGGCGCATGAGCCGCGAAGAGGCGATGGGCTTGCTGCCATCGGTGAAAGCCACGGCCCCGGCGGCTTGCAGCAAGCCATATTCGGCCAGCTCTTTGCCCTCCAGCCCGCGTGTGGCGGCGGCATAGGGCAGGAGGGTGACGCTGCCGGTTTCCTCGCCGCGCGCGCGCAGGAAACGCACCAGGGCGGGATCGTCGATGACCGGATTGGTTTCCGGCAGCACGGCAATGGTGGTGATGCCGCCCGCCGCCGCCGCCGCCGCCGCACTGGCAATGGTTTCGCGGTACTCAAAACCCGGCTCGCCGATGGCGGCGCGCATATCCACCAGGCCAGGGCAGAGCACGGCCCCCTCGGCATCGATGATTTCAGCGCCATCTGGATTACCCATAGCGGCACCGAAATCGGCAATCTTGCCGCCCTTAACCAGCAATTCACCTTCATGCAGGGTCTGCGCGGATTGATCCAGATATTTGATTTTACGGAATAAAGTAATCAAGAGTTGCTCCGCGCGCAAGTTTCCAGCACCGCCATGCGGACGGCCACACCCATTTCCACCTGTTCCTTAATGAGCGAGCGGGCGGTGTCATCCGCCACTTCACTGTCGATCTCGACGCCGCGGTTCATCGGGCCGGGATGCATCACCAGGGCGTCGGGTTTGGCGAAAGCCAGTTTCGTGCGGTCCAGCCCGTAGAAGGTGAAATATTCCCTGGCGGAAGGAACCAGACCGCCGGTCATGCGTTCTTTTTGCAGGCGCAGCATCATCACGATGTCTGCGCCTTTCAAACCTTCCTGCATGTCGTGGAAAATTTCCACGCCGTTCACGCCGATGGAATCGGGGACAAGGGTAGGGGGGCCAACAAGCCGGACGAAATTGCCCATCATGGTGAGCAGCAGGATGTTGGAGCGGGCGACACGGGAATTAAGCACATCGCCGCAGATGGCGATGGTGAGGCCGGAGATGCGGCCCTTACGCCGGCGGATTGTGAGGGCGTCCAGCAGCGCCTGGGTTGGGTGTTCATGCGTGCCATCGCCAGCGTTGATAACCGAGGCGCCGACTTTCTGCGCCAGCAGGGCGGGCGCGCCGGAGCTTTTATGGCGCACCACCAGCAAATCGCAGTTCATCGCGTTCAGGGTGGCGGCAGTGTCCAGCAGGGTTTCGCCCTTGGTGACGGAGGAGGTGGCGACGGACATGTTCACCACATCAGCACCTAGGCGCCTTCCGGCCAGCTCAAAGCTTGTGCGGGTGCGGGTGCTATCCTCAAAGAACAAATTGATGAGGGTGCGCCCTCGCAAGCTGTCCCGCTGGGTTTTGCCGGAGCGGTTTAAAAGCGCGTAGCTCTCCGCGAGGTCCAGCAGGTTGGTGACGGAAGCCGGGTTCAGCCCCTCGATTCCGAGCAGATGTTTTAATGACGCCATGGCGAACCGCGTTAGACCATAATCTGGCGCGCCGGGGAATGATGTTGTTGATTTTTTACCAAAACTCCTGAACAATCGATCGCAAGCACGGGGAATATTTTGTTTTTTCTCCTGCAAGGGAGTTGATGAGCAAGCTGCGCTTTGGTGGATGCCTGTGTGGAGCGGTAAGGTATCAAACAACCGGAG
>JAKBCD010000399.1 GCA_021808205.1 Pseudomonadota bacterium
GCCGTGTCTTGCGGCATCTTCCAGGGCAATCCGGTGCTGGATCTGGATTACGCCGAGGATTCAGGTGCTGATGCAGATGCGAATTTCATCCTCACTGCTGCCGGGGGTATCGTGGAAATTCAGGCGACGGCGGAGAAATCCACCTTCGACGAGCGCGCCTTCAATGCGCTGCTGGGGCTGGCGCGCCAGGGCACGGCGGAATTATTCGCAGCACAAAAGGCTGCTTTGGGCTGAAACGGACGGAGATTGATGAATATTGGGCTGATCGTTGCGGCGGGGCGGGGCTACAGGGTTGGCGGGCCGCTGCCCAAGCAATATCTGCCTTTGGCCGGCCACCCTATTTTGCGCCACACCATCCAGGCCCTCGCCCGGCACCCCGACATTGACGCGGTGCAGGTGCTGATCCACCCCGATGACCAGGCGCTGTATGACGACGCCACCGCCGGACTGGAAAAGCTGCTGGCGGTGCGCTTTGGCGGCAAGGAGCGGCAGGATTCCGTGCGGCTGGGGCTGGAGGCGATCGGCGCGTTGAAGCCCGGGACCGTGCTGATCCACGACGCGGTGCGGCCTTTTATCGCGTCGCACACCATTTCCGCCGTGCTGGAGGTGCTGGCGCGCGGCGCTGCCGCCATCGTTGGCGTGCCGCTGGCCGATACGCTGAAGCGGGTGGAGGAGGGCGTGATAACCGCCACGGTGAGCCGCGCCGGGCTGTGGCGGGCGCAGACGCCGCAAGGTTTTGCCTATAAGGATATTCTGCACGCCCACCGCCACGCGGTGCTTGCCGCACCGGAGACCGATTTCACCGATGACGCGATGATCGCCGAACATGCGGGCTTAAGGGTGGAAATGGTGTTGGGGACCGAGGATAATTTCAAGATCACCACCGCGGCTGATCTGGCGCGGGCGGAGGCGATGCTGCAAGGCTGAACAACCCGAGGAGACAAACAAATGCCGCTGAAACATCTGCTCCTGGTTCCGGTTTTCACGGTTTTGGCGCTGCCCGCCGCGGCGCAAACGGTGCTGAATTTAAGCGCCAGCGGCACCGCCCAGGCTGCGCCCGATGAAGCGGTGGCGAATTTCAACGTGCAGGCCGTGAAGCCGGATGCCGCCAGCGCGCAAGGGGCGGTGAACCAGGCGGTGGCGCAAGCCATGGCGGCGGCGAAAGCCGTGCCGGGCGTGGTGGTGACCACCGGCGGCTATAACAGCTATACCAGCACGCCGGACGGCCAGAGCCAGCCGCAATTCACCGCCGCGCAAAGCCTCACCCTCACCTAGCCCGATGTGAATGGCATGCCGGACAAGGCCTTCACTGCCCTCCTGGCGCGGATGCAGGCGGATGGGCTGTTGCTGAACGGCTTAAGCGGTGGTCTCTCCCAGGCCGGGCAGGAGGTCGCGCAGCGTGCGGCTATCCGGGATGCGCTGACTGAGCTTCGCGCCCAGGCCGATGACATATCGGCGGCGCTGCACAAGCAAGTGGGGGCGCTGAAAACGCTGAATGTGAACAGCGGCGGCGGGCCGGTGCCGCCAATGCCGCGCATGATGTCCATGGCGATGGCCGCCCCGGCCCCGCAATCCGCCCCGGGCCAAATTACCATCACGGCGAATGTTTCCGCCGAGATAGAGCTGGATGCCGCGAACTAGAGCGCGATAACTTCAGGCTCGCTCGCTTTGCGCGCGGGCCTGAAGTCTGAATCGCCCTCTATCTCATTGTTTTAGAGGCGGATTCAGATTTTAGAGCGGATCATGCCCATGATTCGACCTGAAATCATCCGGCTCTAGAGCAGTATGCGGGTATCTTGATGCCCGAGCGGCAAGATGACGCCGTATTAACGAAGGAATATCCCGGAGAACAACAGGCCTCCCATTGCGTACAGAAAGCAGCCTGCCGGCCTCAATTTACAGCTCTAAATCAATTTACAGCTCTAAAAGGGTCCAGAGGTGTCATTCCCAACGAAGCCTGGAAACTTCCTAGAAGAATCAGCACCAACACCAATCGTTGGGTGTTCCGATGCCGACCCAAACAGTTGAATTTCATCCCGCCTTCTTCAGCAATCTCTGCGCCACCAGCACTTCCGCGATCTGTACTGCGTTCAACGCGGCACCTTTGCGAAGGTTATCGGAGACGCACCAGAAAGCCAGGCCGTTTTCAACGGTCGGGTCCTTGCGGATGCGGGAAACAAAGGTTGCGTCCTCGCCCTGGCATTCGATGGGGGTGATGTAGCCACCGGCCACGTGCCGGTCTTCCACCACCACGCCTGGTGCCTTGGCCAGCACCTCGCGGGCTTCCTTCACGGAAACCGGCTTCTCGAATTCCACACACACCGCCTCGGAATGGCCGATGAATACCGGCACGCGCACGCAGGTGGCGATGACGTTGATGTTGGGGTCGAGAATCTTGCGGGTCTCGACCGTCATCTTCCATTCTTCCTTGGTGAAGCCGTCATCCATGAATACGTCGATCTGCGGGATGACGTTGAAGGCGATGTTCTTCTGGAACACTTGCGGGTTGGCCGCTTGGTTCACGAACGACACCTTGGTGTTCTGGTAAAGCTCGTCCATGCCTTCCTTCCCCGCGCCGGAGACAGATTGGTAGGTGGAAACCACCACGCGCTTGATCTTGAAGCGGTCATGCAGGGGCTTGAGCGCCACCACCATCTGGATGGTGGAGCAGTTGGGGTTGGCGATGATGTTGCGCTTGGTGTGCAGGGCGATGTCCTGCGGGTTCACCTCGGGCACCACCAGCGGCACATCCGGGTCCATGCGGAACTGCGAGGTGTTGTCGATGACCACGCAGCCCTGTGCACGCGCGCGC
>JAKBCD010000400.1 GCA_021808205.1 Pseudomonadota bacterium
CTCGGCAGAACGGATCTGGCCAGCGGCAAAGACCGCCTGCCTGTCCCACGGCAACAAAATCGCTGCCCGGCTTGGTGGGGGCGCGGTATCTTTCATTACGCCAGCCGTGGCATCAGTCCTCGTTTTCTGGGTCGTATTGCGGCTCTGGCGAGCGGTTCAGCTTCAGCGTGCCAGGGCCGCCCTCGGAAGCCGCGGTGGGCGCACCCTCGAACAGCATGATCGGCGCGCCTGGCATCACGGTGCTGATCGCGTGCTTGTACACAAGCTGCGTATGCCCGTCCCGGCGCAACAGCACGGAAAAATTGTCAAACCAGGTGATAACACCCTGCAATTTAACGCCATTAACCAGAAACACCGTAACGGGCGTCTTGCTTTTGCGGACATGGTTCAGAAACACGTCCTGCACATTCTGCGATTTTTCGTTGGCCACGAGGGCACCCCTTATGTTTTTGTCACCCGCTTTTCCGGGTGAGTGATTAAATCCGTTATAAAAAGCTCAAGTTACACGGCTGCGTGGCGCATGCCGCTGGGCTCTGAATATAGCCAAGTTGTGCAATGCGACAACACCGGCCGTCAGACTTGCCAGCATGGGGCTTTTCCCGCAATTCATGTCGGGATACCGGAGTTCGCCATAAAATGGCCGCAAATGCCCTGCCCGCCCCGCTTCCCGCCGAGCCCACCCAGGCGCGGCGTTTCGGCAAAGCCCGCGCCGCGCAATCCAGCGCCACGCTGGAGGATTACGCGGAGCTGATCGACGATCTGCTCACCAGCACCGGCGCTGCCCGGCCCACCGACATCGCCCGCCGCCTTGGTGTTTCACATGCCACCGCCATTAAGACCATCGGCCGGTTAAAACGCGAGGGGCTGGCGGCGTCCGTGCCTTACCACGGCGTTTCGCTGACAGACGCGGGGCAGAAACTGGCGGCGGCCAGCCGGGAGCGCCACCGCCTGGTGGTGGAGGTGCTCACCGCCATTGGCGTGCCGCGCGAGGCGGCAGAGGAAGATGCGGAGGGTATTGAGCATTACATTTCACCCGCCACCCTTGCCGCGTTTCGGGTTTTTTTAGCTAAAACCTGAACGAAACCGCCACCGAGCCATACTGAAAAGCCGGGGCGGAGTGATGGAATTCCGGCGTTTCAAAGGTTTCCACCGCCGATATGCGCACGCCCCGGTAGATGACTGCCGCGCCAAATTCCAGATCGCCCTGCAAATGTGTCAACCCAACGCCGCGGCTGGACTGGAAGTCGTTGCCTTGAACCAGCATGTCATGCGCCACGAAACGCCCCAGCGCGCCGCCGAACACGTACCAGACGAAAGGCCGCGTGGGGGTATAAGCATCGGTGCCAGAAATCTGCGGCTGCATGACCGCCGGGCCAAAATCTGAATCCAGCCCCTGGCCGAAGCGCACAATGCCGCCAGTTTGCGCGTAAATCTCGGTATTACCCACCTGCCCCGTGACCTGCGGCAGCACCTGTACGCCGATGGGGCCGAAGTCCGCCACATCCTCGCGCCAGATGCGCCCGCCGAAGAAATCCAGCGTCGGCTCGTTATGCAGCTGGTAGCGCCAGCCCTTGTTCGGCGTCTGGCCAATGATCTCGTGAAACCCGTTCTGGACCGACTGCCCGAGGGCCGCCGGCCCCACCACGCCCACCGCCACACCGGCGATGGAGCGCATTTGCGTCGTGTCCTGAATCAGGCTCAACCGCGCTGAGAGCTGCCCGGCGTAAGGGCGGTCCTGCGGGTTTGGATTGTAGATTTGGGTGTCGGTCGGGGTGAATATCTGCTGCTGAAAATCAATCTCCAGCCTTTGCGTGCCTTCACCAAACAGGCCATGGCCGAGGCCTGCAATAAATCCAGGCACCGCGCCGGTCGGGCCAACATAACCAAGCCGCTCGCCGGAGGTATAAAGCTCATCCGTGCTGGGAATGGAAAGCGCGTCGTTCTCCAGCTGGATGGTGATGATGCTGTGCGGATCCTCCGGTGGCACCGCCGCCATGGCCGGATAGGCAAGGCAAACAAGCGCAGCCGCGCCCAACGCGGCGGAACAGGGAGCGGTCACGTATTTTTTCATAAGAGTCAAACCTTTACCGGCGGGGCAGAGCAGATAACACGGCTGTAACATGTAGCGCAGCCGCAAGGAAAAAAAACCCCCAGCTCTGCATTTCTGTTCCTGAAACAGGCAATCCTTGCGCGCTAACGCTCCCTGGCGGCACTCAAAGCCAGATCAATCAGCCGCTCCAGCACCTCGCCTTCCTGCGCACCGGCGATGGCGTGCTCGCCGTCGATCAGGAAACACGGCACACCGTTAATGCCCAGCCGGTGCGCGTGAAGATTCTCCGCATGGACATGCTCCGCCCCCTCGCCGGAGTTGAGGAAACGTTCGACGGTCCCGGCGTCCATCCCCTCCTGCGCCGCCAGCATCGCCAGCACCGCCGGCGCGCCAATATCCAGCCCCTCCACGAAATGCGCCGCGAAAATGCGCAGCACCAGCCTGTCCGCCAGCCCGTCCCGGGCGGCTTCGCGTACCAGCCTGTGGGCGTCCACACTGCTTGGCGTGCGCCGGATCGCGGCGAAGTTGAACGCCACCCCTTCCGCGGCACCAAGCTCGGCGATGGAGGCATAAAGCCGCCTTGCCCGTTCCTCGGCGCCGAATTTCCGGATCATATAGTCCGCGCGGGACATGCCGCCGCGCGGCATGTCCGGGTTCAGCAGAAAGGGGCGCCAGCTTAACTGCACGTTCAGTTCCTGTCGGCGCGCCAGCAGAAAGGAAAGCCGTTTTACCCCCAGATAACACCAGGGGCAGACGAAATC
>JAKBCD010000401.1 GCA_021808205.1 Pseudomonadota bacterium
TCCGGATCTGGTCCACCGACTCCTCGCCGGAGATATACAGCACCTCCTGCCCGGCGCGGCCCAGCGCGGCGCTGGCCTGCAGCAGCAGGGTGGATTTGCCGATGCCAGGGTCGCCCCCCACCAGCACCACAGAGGCCGGCACCAGCCCGCCGCCCAGCACGCGGTCGAACTCCGCAATGGTGGTAGGCACGCGCGGCGGTGGGGGTGTTATGCCCTCCAGCCCCACGAATTCAATCTTCGCCCCGGCGCGCCGGGCGGCATCCTTCATCCCGCCGGGCAGGGCCTTGGGTGCGGCCTGCTCTTCCAGCGTGTTCCATTCGCCGCAGGTTTCGCAGCGCCCGGCCCATTTCGGGAATACGGCGCCACAGGCGGCGCAGGCGTAGGTTTTAACCGGTTTGGCCAAGCTCAGCCCGGCTGCCAGCCGTAATTTTTCGCCAGAAAGGCAAGCAATTGCGGCTGCTCCGCGGGCACAATGGCCAGGGTGGTGAGCGCATTGGCCAGCACCGGTGCAGGCTGCAGGGAGATTGAGCTGGCGGCGGCGGCGGCGCTCACCGCCTGGCTGGCTGCCGCCTGCTGGGCGGCGCTGCGCCAAAGCGCCACGGCAGAAGGGTCGGTCAGGCGTGGCAGCACCAGCAGAAAATCCGTGCGCGCGGCGGCGGCGGCGGCTTCATAGGCGGAATCCAGCAGCGGGTTCACCGCCGGGCCAAGGGCTGTGGGCAAGGGCAGGCCCGGAAACAGCGGGTCTGGCCCCACCGCGCCGCCCGGCCCTGGCGCGCCCAGGCAAAAGGCCGGCACCGCGCCAGACGCCATGAGAGGCGTTATATCCTCCGGCACGCCTTCCCCGCTGATAAACACGGCATCCACGGCCCCGCTGATGAACGCGCTGGTTTTTTCAGCACTGCCCTGCAGCCCGAACACCGGCGCGGTGGCAATGCCAAGCCGGGCCAAGGCCAGCAGGGCGGCCAGGTCGCCGCTTTGCGTTTGCGCCACGCCCATGCGCAGTGGCGTCATTTTCTGGAATGTGGCCAGCGTGGGCGCCAGCCCCGCGGGCGCGCGCAGCATCAGCACACCGGAATTGAATCCCGCCAGAACAGGAGTCCAGTGCGTGGGGTCGTAGTGCACCCTGCTGTCACCGGTGAGATAAGCGATCAGCGCCGCCCCCGGCAGAATGGCGGCACTGCGCCCATCCGGCACCAGCAGCGCATCCAGCCGGTTGGCGCCGGTCACGCCATCCAGCCCGCCCACGGGCTCGGCCACAATATTGGGTGTGCCCGGATACGCATTGGAGATCGCCAGCGCGAACGCATTGCCCCAACGGCTGGTCTGGCCGCCATCGGGGCCGGCCACCAGCAGTGTCATTGGCCCGGCGGCAGGTTGCGCCACGGTTTGGGCGCGCACCATGCCCGGCAACAGGGCAGAGGCCGCCAGGGTACCCAGCATGTGCCGGCGTTTCATTTTGGTTTTACTCCGCGTTTCCTCAAAGCCTGGGAGATGGCGCACCGCCGCTCACCCGTCAATTATCGTACTGAACCAGCGCCTCGAACGGCACGTCGAGCTTGTCCCGCCCGTGCAGGAACGTCAGCTCGATCATCGCGGCGGCGGCCACAACCTCCGCTCCGGCGCTTCGCAGCAGCTTTATGCCCGCCGCCATGGTGCCGCCGGTCGCCAAAAGATCATCCACCACCACCACGCGGGCGCCTGGTTCAACGGCGTCGGCCTGAATCTCGATACGGTCCGTGCCATATTCCAGCGCGTAATCCAGCCCCACGGTGGCGCCGGGCAGCTTGCCGGGCTTGCGCAGCATCACGAAGCCGCAGCCCAGCTTCAGCGCCAGGGGTGCCGCCAGCAGAAAGCCGCGGCTCTCCACCCCGGCCAGCACGGTGGGGTGGTAGGCCCGCACCCGGTTGGCAAGGCGGCCCATGGCCACCTGCCAGGCATCGGCGTGCCGCAGCAGGGTTGAAATATCGTAGAAAAGGATTCCCGGCTTGGGGAAGTCCGGAATACCGCGGATGTGATCTTTAAGGTCCATGATGACGTTCTATAAACGACCCTGGCCGTGCGGCAAATTTATGGCTGTTAAGATCGTTGCGGACGCGCTGCCCAGGCGGCGGCGGTCTCGTCATCGGCCTCGCGGGCGTCCACCCAGCGCGTGGTGCCATCCGCCATTTCCTCGGCCTTCCAGAACGGCGCGCGGGTTTTCAACTGGTCGATCAGGTAGGCGGTGGCCGCCAGCGCATCCCCGCGATGCGCGCTGGCAGCGGCGGTGAACACGATGCTCTGCCCCGGCTCCAGCCTGCCAACCCGGTGGATGATGATGCAGCCGGTAAGCCGCCAGCGGGCTTGCGCCTCGTCAGCCAACCGTTCCAGCGCCTTTTCCGTCATGCCGGGGTAATGCTCCAGGCGCAGCGCTCGCAGCCCCCCGCCCGGCACCTGCCGCACGATGCCAGTGAAGCTCGCCACGCCGCCCGTGCCTTCGCTGCCCAACCGCGCCAGCAGCGCGCCCGCGTCGAAATCCTGCTCCTGCACCGCCACCAGCCGCATGGGGTCAGCCTCCGGTTACGGGCGGGAAAAAGCCGACTTCCTTCGGTGCTCCCAAAGGCGCGTCCAGCGGCTGGAACTCCTGGTCGATAGCGCAGCGCACGGGTTTTTCATCCGAAAACGCCGCCGCATAACCAGGGCCCTGGGTGCGCAGCCACGCAATCAGCGCACGCGGCGTATCCACCTCCGGCGGCGGGGCCAGCTCCTCGCTGCTTTTGCCGATCCGTTCACGCAGCCAGGCGAAATAAAGCACACGC
>JAKBCD010000402.1 GCA_021808205.1 Pseudomonadota bacterium
TCATCTTCGGCGAGAACCGGGTGCAGGAAGCGGCGGAAAAATTCCCCATCGCGGGGGCCCGGCTGCACATTATCGGCGGGCTGCAAACCAATAAAGCCGCTCAGGCCGTGCGGCTGGCCGATAGCATCGACAGCCTGGACCGCCCGCGTTTGGCCGACGCCATTGCCCGCGCCGCCGATGAAACAGGCCGGCTGCCGGAATTGCTGGTGCAGGTGAATATCGGCGATGAGCCGCAGAAATCCGGCGTACCGGCCGACGAGGCCGATGCCTTCATCCGCGCCATGCGCGCCCGCTTTGGTGATGCGCTGAAAGGGCTGATGTGCATTCCGCCGGAGGCCGAAAACCCCGCGCCATATTTCCGCAGGCTTGCCACCATGGCCGATATTCATGGCCTGGCGGTACGCTCCATGGGTATGTCCAGCGATTACGCGACGGCGATTGCCGAAGGCGCCACCCATATCCGCATCGGCTCGGCGCTGTTCGGCCACCGGAGCGCCCGCGCCTGATTCCGCGCGCGCCAAAGCCTGCCGGCTCCAGTTTGAAAAACATTTAATGATTTAAATTAACCAGGTCAGGCCTGTTTCGTGCTTATGCGGACTGTGCGGCGATAACTTTTGGCTGTATCTGCAAGCCTGTCATCCTTTTGCCCTTCGGAGATCAGCTTCCCGGTGATCAGATTATCGGTCCCGTTACGCCAAGCGTTATCGCGCCTGACCCTGCCCGTGATGCTGGTGTTTTCTCTCGGCTGCGTGCTGATCGGCCGCGCCGACCAGAATTTTTCGAGCCACCTGAGCGCCGCACTCGATGATATCCTGGCACCGGCCTACATGCTTGTCTCCGGCCCCATCCAGGCAGCGGAACATGGCACCGGCGAAATTGGCCATCTTTTCTCGTTAAGCGAGGAGAACGATCAACTGCGCGAGCAGAACGCCGAGCTGCTGCAATGGCAGGAGGTGGCAATGGCCCTGGCCGCGCAGAACGACGCGCTGAAGGCCTCGCTGCATTTCATGCCCTCGCCCACACCGGAATTTTCCACCGGCGAGGTGGTGGCGGATCTCGGTGGGGTTTATGCACGCTCGGTGCTGGTGCTGATCCCGCCCGGCAGCGGCAATCCGCAAAACCTGATGGGCGCTGTGGCGCTGGATGGGCGCGGCCTTGCTGGCAGGGTTGTGGATACGGGCAGCCGCTCGGTTCGGGTGCTGCTAATCACCGATATCAACAGCCGCGTTCCTGTTGCCATCGGCACCAGCGGCGCGCCCGCCCTGATGGCCGGCACTAACGGCCCGGACCCGTCTTTGCTCTACTGGTCGCCCGGCCAGCCGCCCGCGGAAGGGGCGATGGTTCTCACCAGTGCTGAGGGCGGTGCCTTCCCGCCCGGCCTGCCCGTTGGCATCATACATTATGACCAGAATAATCAGCCCGTGGTGCTGCCGCTCGCTGATCTGGACGGGCTACGCCTGCTGCGCCTGTTCAGCTACCCGGATAGACTCCCGGCATTGACGCCGATCCCTCATGCCGGGGCGGCGGCAGCCGCCAAGACGAACCACCGGAAACATTGAGCCATGGCCCGCGGTTCTACCCTGCGCCGGTCTACCCGCCCGTGGCGCCAGGTTGACGCTGTCTCGCGATGGCTTTTCCCCTTCGCGACATTGGTCTTCGGCCTGTTCGTCATCGGCATGCCGTTTGGCATTCCAGGCCAGGCGGCGCTGCGGCCGGTCTACGCCATGGCCTGTGTGTATTTCTGGTCGCTCTACCGGCCAGGCTCGCTGCCTGCACCGCTCGTGGCGTTTTGCGGGCTGTTGCTGGACCTTCTGGGCCTGTCTCCGTTCGGGGTTTGGGCGGTGCTCTTACTGCTGCTGCAATGGGTCACGCTGCTGTTGCGGCGCAAGCTCGTGCCGGGGCGCTTTCTTCTGGTCTGGGCGGTATTCACGGCAATGGCAGCGGTGAGTGTGACTCTAGCCTGGGCGGCGGCTTGCGCCTTCGATGAAACCTGGCTTCCTACCACACCGCTGGGGTTTGAATGGTTGCTCTCGGCCGGAATATACCCGGCCTTGGCAGCGCTGCTCATCAAGGCGCATCGCGGCCCGGCGGCGGTGGAACTGGCATGAAGCGTCAGGCCAAGAACCGCACCTCGTTCTCGCGCCGGGCCTTTCTGATCGGCGCAGGCCAGGCGGCGGTGTTCGCCGCCATCACGACACGGCTTTACCATCTGCAAATCGCCGAGCATGGCAAATACGCGCTGAAGGCGAAGCAGAACTCCATTTCCGAACGGCTGGTCGCCCCCCTGCGTGGCATCATGACAGACCGCTTCGGCGCGGTTCTGGCGGGTAACCAGCAGCACTGGAACGCCCTGTTTGTGAAGGATATGGCACCAGAGCCAGACGCGGTGCTGGAGAATTTCTACCGCCTCATCCCGCTCTCCGATGCCGAGAAGGCCCGTATCCAGCAAGATCTGGCAGCCCATCCCGGCTATATTCCAGTGATGCTGAAAGACTGGCTGGATTGGCCCGACATGGCGGCGATCGAGGTAAATACGCCAAACCTGCCGGGCGTGATCGTACAGGCGGGTTCCAGCCGCACCTATCCGCTGGGGGCCATCGCGGCGCACGCCGTTGGCTATGTCGGCCGACCGAACCAAAAGGAGACGGAGCAAGATTCAGTGCTGGCCCTGCCGGGCATGCGCGTGGGCCGCACCGGCGCTGAGGATGCGAACGACCTCGCCCTGCGCGGCGCGCCCGGTTTTGTGCAAACCGAAACAAATGTACGCGGCGAGGTGATGCGCGTGGTG
>JAKBCD010000403.1 GCA_021808205.1 Pseudomonadota bacterium
CCTGCCAAGGGGCCGCGCCCCACCTCATCCACCCCCGCCACGCGGCCGCCAAGTGCCAACTCCCGGGAAAAATCAGGCATCGCGCTTGGCCTCGAAAAACTCTTTCAGCAGAGCTGCACTTTCCCGCTCCCGCACCCCGCCAATCACCTCCGGGCTGTGGTGGGTGGTGGGTTGGGCGAACAAGCGCGGCCCATGGTCCACAGCGCCGGTTTTGGGGTCGTAGGCGCCGAACACCAGCCGGCCAAGCCTGAACGAAGCGATGGCCCCCGCGCATAGGGCGCAGGGCTCCAGCGTTACGGTCAACGTGCAATCGGTGAGATATTTGCCGCCCCGCACCGCCCGCGCCGCAGCCAGAGCCAGAAACTCCGCATGGGCCGTGGGATCTTGCCGTGCCTCGACCTCGTTACGGGCGCTGGCCAGCACATTGCCGGTGGAATCGGTGATGACGGCGCCCACCGGCACCTCGCCCGCAAGTGCCGCGCGGCGTGCTTCGTCCAGGGCGCGTTGCATGGCGTTGCTCATCGGACCGGAAATTTGCCTGAACCATCACGGAAGGTCTAGGTGAAGCCATGAAAAAACGCCCCCTGATCGGCCTGACCCTCGACGCTGAACCCGCCGGTGGCTGGTCCAAATACCCCTGGTACGCGCTGCGCCAAAACTACTTCGAGGCGGTTGCAGCTGGCGGCGGCCTGGGCGTGGCGTTGCCGCATGATGCAGAGCTGGCGGCGGATTATCTGGACCGGCTGGACGGGCTGATTGTGACCGGCGGGGCGTTTGATGTGGACCCCGCCCTCTACGGCGACGCAGAGACCCACAAAACCGTGGCGCTGAAGGCAGAGCGCACCACCGCCGAGCTGGCTTATCTGCGCGGGGCGATGGCGCGCAATATGCCGGTACTGGGCATTTGCGGCGGGCAGCAATTACTCGCCGTGGCACTTGGCGGCACGCTGCATCAGCACATACCGGATGCGATTCCAAACGCGCTGGAGCACGAGCAGAAAACCAGCCATTACGAGGCAGGCCATGGCGTGGAGATTTTGCCGGGCACCAAGCTGTTTGAGATTGCGGGCCCGGTGATGCAGGTGAACACCTCTCACCATCAGGCGGTGAAAACCGCCGGGCGCGGCGTGGTGAATGCCATCGCCCCGGATGGCGTAATTGAAGGCATTGAGGACCCTGCGATGAAATTCTGTATCGGCGTGCAATGGCACCCGGAATATCTGGTGGATGCGGGCGATGCCGCCCTTTACCGCGCCTTTCTGGCCGCCTGCCATGAGTGAGGAAAATGCTGAACGCGGCGAGCGCATTGCCAAATTCCTTTCCCGCGCCGGGGTGGCATCCCGCCGGGACGCGGAGGTGATGATCGAGGCCGGGCGCGTGCGGATGAACAACGCAGCCGTGAGCCACCCCGCCGTATTCGTGAAAAAAGGCGATATGGTGCTGGTGGACGGCAAGCCTGTGGGTGAACCGGAACGCACCCGCCTGTTCCGCTATCACAAGCCGGAAGGGCTGGTGACAACGCATAAAGACCCCGAAGGCAGGCCCACGGTTTTTGAGAAACTGCCCCCCGGCCTGCCGCGGCTTATTTCCATAGGGCGGCTGGATTTAACCTCCGAGGGGTTGTTGCTGCTGACCAATGACGGCGCGCTCTCTCGCCAGCTGGAACTCCCCGCGACCGGCTGGCTGCGCCGCTACCGCGTGCGCGTGCATGGCGGTGTGTCGCAGGATAAAATTAAACGCCTGGCCGACGGGCTGGTGGTGGAGCGGGTGAAATACGGGCCGATCGAAGCCGCGATCGATTCCGTGCAGCGTTCCAACACCTGGCTTTCCATGAGCCTGCGGGAGGGAAAGAACCGAGAGATCCGCCGGGTGATGGAGGCGCTGGAATTACCGGTGACGCGGCTTATCCGCGTGGCCTACGGGCCGTTTCAGCTTGGCACACTGCCGCGCGGGGCGGTGGAAGAGGTGAACGGCAAGGTTTTGCGCGAGCAGGTGCCCGGACTTTCGAAATGAAGGGCGTCAAGTGACCGGGCCGAGGATTATCGCCGGGCAGTGGAAGGGCCGCAAGCTGGCCGCCCCTGAGGGGCGGGACACGCGCCCCACCAATATCCGCGCCCGCCAGGCGGTGTTTGATATTCTTGCCCACGCCCCCTGGTGCGACCTGCAAGATGCGAAGGTGCTGGACGTATTCGCCGGCACCGGCGCTTATGGGCTGGAAGCGCTCTCACGCGGGGCCGCCCTGGCGACGTTTATTGAAGTTTCACCAAATGCCTTGATGGTTTTGAAAATGAATATCGCCACCTGCAAGGCCGGGACGGCAAAGATTATCGCCGCCGATGCGCTGCACCCGCCCGCGGGCCAGCCGCATGATCTGGTGTTTCTGGACCCGCCATACGGCCAGGCGCTGCTTGCCCCGACGCTGGCGGCATTGGCGGCCAAGGGCTGGATCGCGCCGGGGGCGATTATCGTCGCGGAGCTGGGGCCGGGGGAGACGCTGGATATTCAGGACACGCTGGCAGAGCGCAACCATGGCCAAGCGCATCTGAAAATTTGGCGAAGCGCGCCAGCAGCCTCAGGCCGGGGGTAGAGCCTGCGCGGCGACATCAAGGAAATTGCCGAAAACCGTCTGCGCGGCATTGTAAAGTCCGGTGAACTGGGCATCCACCTCGGAGGCCAGCGCATCCAAACCCCCTGGGCCACGCACCCGTTCAAGGGCCGCCTTGTATTCAGGCAGTCTGCCCCATTCGGCGGTTGTGGTGT
>JAKBCD010000404.1 GCA_021808205.1 Pseudomonadota bacterium
GGGATGTTCTGGGCATCGCCCAGACCGGCACCGGCAAAACCGCGGCTTTCTCTCTGCCCATGCTGCAGGCCTTCGCGACCGAGAAGCTGCATAGCCGCCGCTTCTCCACCCGCGCCCTGGTGCTGGCCCCCACGCGCGAGCTGGCGGTGCAGATTGAGCAGGAGATCAAGAAATTCGGCGCCGGGCTTGGCCTGCGCACCGTGCTGGTGGTGGGCGGTGTGAGCCGTTACAGCCAGGTGCAGCGCATGATGCGCGGCGCGGACATTGTGGTGGGTTGCCCCGGCCGTGTGGTGGATCTGATGAACACCCGCGAGCTGATTATCGACCAATGCCAGTTCTTCGTGCTGGACGAAGCAGACCGGATGCTGGACCTCGGCTTCATGCCAGACATCCGCAAGGTTGTGGCAGCCCTGCCGGGCCGTCGCCAGTCGGCCTTGTTCTCCGCCACCATGCCGGCGGAAATCGCCAAGCTGGCCAATGGGCTGCTGCGCGAGCCGGTACGGGTTGAGATTGAGGCGGTGTCTTCCACACCCCGGAAGATCGAGCAGAGCGTGTATTTCGCCGAAGGGCCCGAGAAGCGGAACCTTCTGATTAAGCTGCTGCACCAGCCAGAATTCGCCCGCACCATCGTGTTCACCCGCACCAAGCGCGGTGCGGACCGTGTGGCGATGATGCTGAACAATTCCAAAATTTCGTCAGCGGCGCTGCATGGCAATCTCAGCCAAAACCAGCGCCAGCGGGCGTTGGATGCGTTCAAGGCCGGTGAAGTCCGCGCCCTGGTGGCAACAGACATCGCCGCCCGCGGCATCGATGTGAACGCGGTCTCCCACGTTATCAATTTCGAGCTGCCGAACGAGCCGGAAAGCTATGTGCACCGCATTGGCCGCACCGCGCGCAACGGCGCGGAAGGCGTGGCGGTGGCGTTCTGCGACGCGACGGAGCTGCCGTACCTTAAGCAGATTGAGAAGCTGACCGGCGTTACCATGAAGGTGGCCGGCGGCGAGCGGCCGAAACAGGCCATGCCGGTGAAAAAGCCGGCCCGCCACCCGGACATGCAGGTGCGCAAGATCAAGCCGCAGCGTCCTCAATATCAGGAGAAGCGCAAGGTTGCGTAAGGTTTGATTTCGATCATAGAATCCATAAGTGCCGCTTCCTAATAAAAAGGCGGTACTTTTACTCTGGGGAGTGTGGAGATGAGCGCAACAAAGCAACCTGTCATCGGCATCATCGGCGGTTCGGGGATTCAGGACATCAACGGCCTGAAGAACCCCGCGTGGGCAAAAATCGAAACGCCCTGGGGTGACCCGTCGGACGAGTTTCTGCTTGGTGAGTATGAGGGCCTGAGAGTGGTGTTTCTGCCCCGGCACGGGCGAGGGCACAAAATCTCGCCAAGCGCGCTGAACTACCGCGCCAACATCGATGCGTTCAAGCGTTTGGGCGTTACGGATATTATTTCCCTCTCTGCCGTCGGCTCGTTGAAAGAAGAGCTGCCGCCAGGGCATTTCGTGATTGTGGACCAGTTCATCGACCGCTCCTTCGCCCGCGAGAAGAGCTTCTTTGGCCCGGGCTGCGTGGCGCATGTTTCCATGGCGCACCCGGTTTGCGGCCGTTTGGGTGATGCGCTGGAAGAAAGCCTGAAAGCGCTGGACCTGCCTTACACGCGCGGCGGCACCTACCTTGTTATGGAAGGCCCGCAATTCTCTACCCTGGCGGAGAGCAATCTCTACCGCTCCTGGGGATGCTCGGTGATCGGCATGACCAACATGCCGGAAGCCAAGCTCGCCCGCGAGGCGGAGATAGACTACGCCACCGTGGCGATGGTGACCGATTACGATTGCTGGCACGAGGGCCATGACGCCGTAACCGTGGACCAGGTGGTGAAAGTACTGCTGGACAACGCCGATAAGGCGCGCGCCTTGGTGAAGGATGTGCTGCCGCGCCTCGCTGCGCCTCGCCCGGTTTGCCCGCATGGCTGCGATATGTCGCTCAGCCACGCCTTGATCACCAAAAAAGAGCTGCGCGACCCGGACATGGTCCGGAAATTGGGAGCCGTGGCCGGCCGGGTTTTGAAAGCTTAATCTGAAGGCATAAGATGTGTGATTGCTGTGGCGGCGGGAGCATCTCCCGCCGTCAATTTATGTATGGCGGGTTGGCAGCGCCGCTGGCGCTGGGGGCTGCACGGAAAGACGGCCTGGTGGAGCCGGTGTTGCGGCTGAACCCCCAGCCCGGCCCGCGCCGCGTGGCGGTAACGCTGGATGCCTGCCCCGGCCATTTCGACCCGCGCATCGCCAATCTGCTGGTGGAGCGGAGCATTCCCGCCACTATCTTCATCACCGCTGTGTGGATGCGGATGAACCCGGACGGATTGGCTTTTTTTCTGAAACACCCGGATGTGTTCACGCTGGAAAATCACGGCGCGCGGCATTTGCCGCCGGTGCTGGGCATGCAGCGCGTGTATGGGCTGGCGGTAGCGGGAAGCTGGCCGGCCATTGAAGCGGAAATCGCGGGCGGGGCGGCGGCAATTTATAAGGTCACGGGTCGGCATCCGGTTTGGTACCGGGGTGCCGCGGGACTCTATACTCCGTCGGTCGTGCCGCGAATCGAGGCGCTGGGCGCGCGCGTAGCAGGCTACTCACTGGTTTCGGATGCGGGCGCCTCGCTGCCTGCGGAGATGGTGGCGGCCCGGATAAAAGCCGCGCAAGACGGCGATGTCATCGAAGGTCATATCAACCAGCCCAGGCGCTCCAGC
>JAKBCD010000405.1 GCA_021808205.1 Pseudomonadota bacterium
CTCTTCCATCTTCTTCACCAGGCTGGCCTCGGAATAACGCGGCGGCGGCTGGGTGAAATGCTGGGTGGCGGTTACGTCCCGCGTTTTGGCGGGGTCGCCCTTGGCGATGGGCGGCAGGATGCGGCTGTCTTCATCCGTATCCGTAGGGTCGTCCTGGTCTTCCTTGTAAAGCTTCAAGAAACCATCAAAGGCGAGCACGGAGCCGGTGGCGCGTAGTGTCTGGCCTTTGCCGTCGGTCAGTTCTACGGCGGTCTGGTCCAGCTCGGCGGGGGACATCTGGCAAGCCAGCGCGCGCTTGTAGATCAGCTCATAGAGCTTTGCCTGTTCGGCATTGAGCATCCGCGCGACTTTTTCGGGCTTCAGCGCGATGTCAGTCGGGCGG
Source organism: Pseudomonadota bacterium (assembly GCA_021808205.1). The sequence continues at coordinate 383 of JAKBCD010000405.1, forward strand.
ATGGCCTCATGGGCTTCCTGCGCGTTCTTTGCCTTGCTCTGATAAATGCGCGGGGCGACGGGGAGGTATTGGTCGCCAAACTCCGCCTGGATCTGCTTGCGCATGGCGGAGACGGCCTCCTGAGCCAGCTGCACGCCGTCGGTTCGCATGTAGGTGATGAGGCCCACCGTGTCGCCGCCGATATCGATGCCCTCATAAAGCTGCTGGGCGAGGCGCATGGTCTGCTGGGAGGAAAGCCCGAGCTTGCGGCTGGCTTCCTGCTGCAAAGTGGAGGTGATGAAAGGCGGCGGCGGGCTGCGCCTGGTGCGCTTTTTCTCGACCGAAGCGACCGAGAACGCGCCCGCCTGAACCGCCTTTTTGGCGGCGCTGGCCTTGGCCTCGTCGTTCAGGTCGAACTGGTCGAGCTTTTTGCCCTGGTAATGGGTGAGCCGGGCGGGGTAGGGCGCGCCGGTGGGGGTGAGCAGGGCGGCTTCCACGCTCCAGTATTCGCGGGGTTTGAAGATTTCGATCTCGGCTTCGCGCTCGCAGATGAGGCGCAGCGCCACGGACTGCACGCGGCCCGCCGATTTGGAGCCGGGCAGCTTGCGCCAGAGCACGGGGGAGAGGGTGAAGCCGACCAGATAATCCAAGGCGCGGCGGGCGAGATAGGCCTCGATCAGCGGGGTATCGAGGTCCCGCGGGTGGGCCATCGCGGTTTTCACCGCAGTTTTGGTGATCTCGTTGAAGGTGACGCGCTTGACGTGCACGCCTTTCAGCGCGTTGCGCTCGGCCAAAGCGGACTGCACATGCCAGGAAATCGCCTCGCCCTCGCGGTCCGGGTCGGTGGCGAGGTAGAGGGTTTTAGCCCCTTTCAGCGCCTTGGCGATCTCGCTGAGCTGTTTGGCGCCACGGTCATCCGCCTGCCAATCCATGGCGAAATCCTCGTCCGGGCGGACGGAGCCATCCTTGGGCGGAAGATCGCGGACATGACCGAAAGAGGCCAGAACCTTATATGAATCCCCCAGATATTTATTGATCGTCTTGGCCTTGGAGGGGGATTCGACGACGACGATATCAGTCAACGGGCCGTTCCATTCAGTTGGTCTTCAAGCCGTGAGGCCTAAGGGTCTTCGGGAAGAACCACCCTGTCTCCGGCCAGGCATTCTGCACGCCCCGCCAATTCAAGCTCCAGGATAGCTGCCCTAATTGATGTTATCGACAACTGGCAGCGCCGGGCAATCTCGTCAACTGCAACGGGTTCCGGGCCCAGCAGCGGCAGGATCTCACGTCTGGCGCGTATCAGTTCGTCCTGGGCCGGGGTATCGTCTTTCCAAAGCGGCGGGGGCTCGGCGAAGCCAAGCGGCATGATACGCCGCGCAGGCAGGTTTGAGAGCACGTCATCTGCTGTTTCGGTAAGGTGTGCGCCCTGGCGAATGAGGTCGTTGCCGCCACGGGCGCGCGGGTCCAGCGGCGAGCCGGGGACGGCAAAAATCTCGCGCCCGGCTTCGGCGGCGAGGCGAGCGGTGAGCAGTGACCCAGAGCGGGCAGCGGCCTCCAGCACCACCAGCCCCAGAGAGAGACCCGCGATGATTCGGTTGCGCTTGGGGAAATGCCGGCCGATGGGCGCGGTGCCGAGCGGCGCTTCCGCCACCACGGCGCCAGCTTCCGCGATACGGCGCTGAAGTGCGGCGTTTTCTGCCGGATAGGGTACGTCCAGCCCGCCGGCGATAACGGCGATGGTGCGCCCGCCGCGCAGCGCACCTTCATGGGCGGCGGTGTCTATGCCCCGTGCCAGGCCTGAAACAATGGTGAGCTGCGGGGCAAGCTCGGCGGCCAGATGGGCGGCCAGGCGCATACCGTTGGCGGAGGCGTTGCGGGCGCCGACAATGCCGATGGAGCGTGAGGAGAGCAGCCTGGCATCGCCCAGCACCGCGATGGCGGGCGGGGCGTCTGGTAATTCGGCCAGATATTCAGGATAGCCGGGCTGGTCCAGGAACAGGAACGTGCCGCCCAGGCGGTGCACCGCATCGGATTCACGCTGCACCTCGGCCATGGGCGGAATGCGCGGCTGGTTGGCGCGGCCGCCGGATTTGGCCAGGGCGGGCAAGGCGTCCAGCGCGTCCTCCGGCCCGGAAAAGCGTGCCAGCAGGCGGCGATACGTAACTGGGCCCACACTCTCCGTGCGAGCCAGGCGCAAAAACCCCAGCGCGGGGTCAGCCATTGAGGTTCAAGATGGAGAGAAACTGCCCGAGCCTGGCCGGGGGAACCACCCAGGCGCCTACCGGGGTGGCGTTTTCGTAAAAACTGGCGATGACGCCGCAGGCAGGTGTTTGCCCGGCGAGCGTGGCTTCCGCCGCGCCGGGGCCGGTGGCGACCAAAGCG
>JAKBCD010000406.1 GCA_021808205.1 Pseudomonadota bacterium
CGCCAACTGACCGCCCCCCCAAGCGGCGCCTTGTGGATCAGCTTGCGCAGGTGAGTTGCCTGATGGACAGGTGCGGCGATGTCTGCTTTCATGTTTTTTAACCCAATAGTGGACCGGCTGTTTCCGTGGAGAGTTTCGGGCGCCGCAGGCGTACGAAAGTCCCCGAAGAACGAACCTGCGGTCCGGGGGCATTGGCTATGGGGATTTGAGATTTTCGGGGCACGTGGTGGTGCTGGTGTAGCCCCGGATGGCGGTTTCTGGGCTTTGATTTTGCCCGGCCATTGCGCGGATTTTGCCGCAAGCTGTGGGTGCAACCAGCGGATTTATCCTGAGGTGAATGACGCTTTCTGGTTTCGGGCGCGTATATAACGGCCTCGGCACGAGCAACCGCATGGCCCGCGGCATGATCGCCAGGACATTCTTCGGGATCAGTCTGTGCCGGGTCACGACGCCCATCTCCCGGCTGGTCTTGCTGTCGGCGGCGGGGCTCTGGGCTGGAGGCTGCCCGTCAGGATTTCAAGAATCACCATAGGCCCACCGCAACATGGGCAGCTGCGCCATGGCTCTGGCGCAGCCTCGCCGGCGGGGGCTTCCTGTACGACTGGCTGTGGCACGGCGAGCAGGTCGCGGACGCGGGCAAGGTTGGCCTTGCGGGTGGCACTGGCCAACAGCCCGTAATGGCGCAACCGGTGGAAGCCCTTGGGCAACACATGCAACAGGAACCTGCGGATGAATTCCGCCGGGGCCAGCGTCATGGTCTGGTAGCGCGCGGCACCGTCCTGCCGGTAATCCTTGTAGCGGAAGGTGACGCCGCGTTCATCCAAGGCAAGCAGCCGGCGGTTGGAGATGGCGACACGGTGGGTGTAGCGCGCCAGATACGCCAGTACGGCTTGCGGCCCCGCGAAGGGTGGCTTGGCATACACCACCCAGTTCTTGCGGCGCAGCGGTGCCAGATGGCGCAAGAAGGCACGGCGATCGGCTAGATTCTGGACCTCACCGAAGAAGCCCAGCTGCCCGGCTGCATGCAGCGCCACCAGCCCGGCCAAAAATAAGCGGCGGAACAGGCGCGAGAGTACCCGCACCGGCAGCAGGAAGGCCGGGCGGGACGAGATCCAGCGTTGGCCATCGGGCGAGAGACCGCCGCCCGGCACAATCATGTGGATATGCGGGTGGTGCGTCAACGCGGAGCCCCATGTGTGCAGCACGGCGGTGATGCCGATGCGCGCGCCCAGATGGCGCGGGTCGGCGGCGATGCTCAGCATGGTCTCGGCGGCGGCGCGGAACAGCAAATCATAGACCGGCGCCTTGTTCTGCCAGGCCAGCACGGCGATCTCGGCGGGGATGCTGAACACGACATGGAAATACCCGACTGGCAGCAGATCGGCCTCTCGTGCCGCCAGCCAGTCACGCGCCGCCGCGCCCTGGCATTTGGGACAATGCCGGTTGCGGCAGCTGTTATAAGCGACGCGCTGATGCCCGCAGTCCTGGCAGCCCTCGACATGGCCGCCAAGCGCCGCGGTACGGCAGCGCTCGATCGCCGACATCACCTTGAGCTGGGCGAGGCTCAGATGCCCGGCCTGGGCGGCCCGGTAGGTGGGCCCGGCGGCACGAAAGATGTCGGCGACCTCAAGGGCCGCACGCACCGCCCGTCACGGGCCGGGCGCTGCCTTGGCCTCCATCAATGCCATCACCTTGTCGAGCGGGCTGGTCACGGTTCGCACCGTCTTTGTCGCCACCTTGGTATAGAGGGCGGTGTTCTCGAGCTTGGAATGGCCCAGCAGCACCTGAATAACGCGGATATCGACGCCGTCTTCGAGCAAATGGGTGGCGAAGCTGTGCCGCAGCGTGTGCGGGCCGGCATGTTTGGAAAGCCCGGCGGCCTTTGCTGCCTCAACCACCACCCGGTGCAGCTGCCGGGTCGAAATCGGCTTCGTCGCGTGCTCTCCCGGAAACAACCAGCCGGTCTTGTGCATGACGCCTTGCTGATGCCCGGCCTGCCACCAGGCGCGCAGCACGGCCAGCAGGTCCGGGGACAGCATGGCGTTGCGATATTGCCCGCCTTTGCCGCGCTCGACCCGCAGCAGCATGCGCTCGCTGTCGATGTCGCTGACCTTGAGTGCCGCCACCTCCGCCACGCGCAGGCCGGCGCCATAGGCGACCGACAGAGCCGCTCGGTGTTTGAGGCAGGTTGTGGCATCAAGCAGGCGGGCGACCTCATCTTGGCTCAGCACCACCGGCAAATGACGAGGCTGTTTGGCCCGCACCAATTTGCGCGCCAGCTCCGGCCGGTCGACCGTGATGGTGAAGAAAAACCGCAATGCCGAAACGATGCTGTTCATGGTCGGCACTGGCGTCTCGCTATCGCGCTGCGCAAGCTGGAAGCGCCGGACCTCATCCGCGCTGGCCGTATCGGGCGAACGGCCGAGAAATTTGGCAAACCGCCCGACATCGCGGAGGTAGTTGCGCTGCGTCGCCGGCGAAAAGCGACGGATCTCCATATCCTCGATCATCCGCTGGCGCAGGTCGAGCGGCGAGGTAGGCGAAATAGGCGTGGTCATGGCTGGCTCCTTGGCGATGAAAGAAGCCAGCAGTCTCAGGCCGGGCCGCCCAAATCCTCAAACAAAACCTGCACGCCACAACCAGCCGGCGCCATCAACACCAGCACCATTCCCGCGCAGCGGGTTCGTTCTCCGGCCCAATGCGGTCAACATCGCGCCTCCTCCACCAGCTGCGCATCGTT
>JAKBCD010000407.1 GCA_021808205.1 Pseudomonadota bacterium
GTTCTCCTCCTACGGCGAGGATACGGATATGGCGAACCGCCTCTCCAAGGTGGGTACGGTGAAGTTCACCTTCCGCCTGCCCGCGCAATCCTCTGGCCGGCGGCTGGTGGGAGAAGGTGTGTTCACCATCGGGCTGCGCTATACGATGAATTTTTTCTGGGCCACTTTCCGCAAGAAGCCCTTCACCGAGGAATGGCAGGATATCCGCGAGGCTTGAGACCGTCCGGCCCTCATCAATATGTTAGATGGAAATTGACACGTTAGGGCGCGCAATATGCATTTATCTTGACGCCGCCGCGTCAATCTAAAGCGATTTTAGTTTAGCTGCCGGACTCCTGGTAGCTAGGCACCGGCCGGGGCAAGGCGGGCGCTGCCGGGTTGTTGGCCTTGGCGGCGGCAAACAGAAAGCGCTGGTTGGTAAGAAACCAGAAGCCAAAGAGCAGGTTCTCAAGCGCCGTGCGGCGGCGGAACCGCTGGCAGCGAAGTGCGAGAATCCGCTTCGAGAAATTTCCGTAGAGCCCTTGCCGCACCAAAGCCAGATCCTGCTTTGCTTCGGAGGTTAATTTGGGAGTCTGGATGAGCAACGCATCAGTATGGCGTTGCATCATGGTCATATAAACCACGGGGCCGCGCCGGATGGCGGCTAAGGCCCGGGCATAAAGCGGCTGGGCGCGGCCGATGAGATTACCCTTATGTAGACGGTAAAGCACCTGCGGCCGTTCATCGAACAGAATGTTCCCGCCACAGGCAGAAACGACGATGTAGCTCCACCAATCATGCACCGTGCCTTCCGGCTCGCCCGCTGTGGCAACCAGTGCCGCCGCCGCCGCGTTCATCACCAGCGTATTGCCGTTGGCGATGTTCTGGGTGAGGCAGGCGGGAAAACCGGCCATGCCTTGATAATGGGCTGAAAGCTTGGCGCCGCGCAGCGCCTCGTCCACCAGATATTGCCGGGCGCAATAAAGCGCTGGGGTTTCGCCCGCAGCGGCCAGCATCTCCACGGCGGCATGTAGTTTTCCCGGGAGCCAGACATCGTCCTGGTCGGCAAAGGCCACCGCCATGGCGCCGATGCTCTCCCGCAGTAGGGTGAGAAAGCTAATGGTCGCACCCAGATGCGGGCCAGAGGAGGGTGACTCGACGCAACGGTCAGGCCCCACTCGGGCGGCAAATTCGCGCATGATCGCCACCGTGTCGTCGCAGGAACCATCGTCGCGCCAATGCAGCACCCAACGTTCATGCGTTTGGGCAAGAAAGCTGTTCAACTGGACGGGCAGGAACTCCTGCCCGTTGAAGGTGGAGAGCAGAACGGCGACACCGATATTCGCGGTACCTGGAGATGAAGCAGTGCTCATCAGGCCTAAACGTCTCCTTCTCTGCCCATTTTTGAGCTACAGCCGATCATTCGTCCACAGATCAATAATGATGTGAACCTGCTCGCAACTATACATAAGCGATTCGTTGCGTCGCAACTCTCAATAGCACACGCCGGACGTGTATTCAGAGGATTTTTAGGTAATATTTTTGTTAGCCTTGCCCGTCAGGATTGAGCAGATCGGCGACTACGCTCGGTAGCGTGTCGCGCCAGTGTGGCAACGACGTGCCAAAGATCTCAGCGAGCTTGCCGCCATGCAGCCGCGAATCGGGCGGGCGGCGGGTGGGCGTCGGCCAGTCGGCGGTCGCGATGGGTTGCACCTCCGGCGCCGTGTAGCCATGGGTTTTCGCATCCTCGAAAATCGCGCTTGCAAAGCCGTACCAGGTGGTCTCGCCGCTGCCGGTGGCATGAAAGATGCCCCGGTATTCCGGCCGCCAGCCGGTCTCGGCCAACCGGTCCATGATGGTCAGGATGGCATCCGCCAGATCGCCCGCCGCGGTGGGGGTGCCGCGCTGGTCCGCCACTACGCGTAAGATCGGCATTTTGCGCCCGGCATTGATCATGGTGCGGGCGAAATTTTTGCCATGGGCGGAATAGACCCAGGCGGTACGCAGGATGATGGCTTGCGCGCCAGTGGCCAGAATTGCCTCCTCGCCGTCGCGCTTCGTGGCCCCATAAACCCCGGTGGGGCTGGTGGGGTCAGTTTCCAGGTAAGGTTCACCCTTGTTGCCGTTAAACACATAGTCGGTAGAGACGTGGATGAAGGGGATGCAAGCCGCTTCGCATAATTTCGCCAGTTCCAGCGGGCCGGTATGATTGCCGGCCTTGGCCGCCTCCTGGTCGGTCTCGGCCTTATCCACCGCCGTATAGGCGGCGGCGTTGATCACCAGTGTTGGAGATGTCTTTCGAAAAACATCTGAAATTGTCTCAGGTTTTTCGAAGTCAAAGCCCGGGCGCTGCACGGCGGTGAAGGCCACGCCCCGCGCGGTAAGGCGGCGGGAGAGCGCATCCCCCAATTGCCCGGAGGCGCCGGTGACGAGGATCATGAATAGGTGAACCAGTGGTCCGCCGGGTTGAAGGCGGGGGCGATCTTGTCCTTGTCTGACAGCACCACGCCTTCCGGCGGCACGGGCCAGTCAATGGCCAGGGCGGGATCGTTCCAGATCACCGCGCGCTCGGAGGCTTTGTCGTAATCGCCGGTGACCTTGTAGATCACCTCGGTATTCTCAGTCAGCGTGATGAAGCCATGCAGAAACCCGCCCGGCACCCAGATTTGCGCCCAGTTCTCTTCAGAAATCGTGGCCCCCACCCATTTGCCAAAGGTTGGGGAACTCTGGCGGATATCCACTGC
>JAKBCD010000408.1 GCA_021808205.1 Pseudomonadota bacterium
GGCACATGAGGTGCCGCTTTATGGCACGCCGCCGAGGCTGGACTTCACCAATTATCCGTTCCTGTCCTTCCATCTGCTGGGCGGGCTCACCGCGCTGGGGTTTGACCCGCTTTTCGCCGGGCGCGGTCTGGCACTGGCGTCGTTGCTGGTTGTGGGTGGGCTGGCTGGCGCGCTGGCGCGGCTTTTCACCGCCCAGGCTTATGCCGCGTTGTTCGCTGCCATTCTGTTCGTGCTCTGGCTTTCAATCTGGATGCCCAACCGCGTCGCCTTGGATGACCCGCAACTCTTCGGCATGGTGTTCGAAGCCGCGGGGTTTTACGTGTTTGTGCGCGGCGGCACATTTGCGCTGCGGCTTTCGGCATATTTGTTCATTCTGGCGCTGTTCATCAAGCAGTCGCTCATCGCGCTGCCCATCGGGGCTGGGCTGTCGCTTATGCTGCAAAGGCGCTGGCGGGACCTGTTTAACTGGCTGCTCGCCGGGGCTTTGGGCGGCGGATTGCTGCTGTGGCTGACCCTGCGCCGCGACGGCCCGTTTTTCTTCGCGAACTTACTGGCACCCCGCGCTTATATCTGGCGGGATCTCGGCTCCCAGGGCGGGGATTATCTGCTGGTGTTCTTGCCCGCGCTGGTGCTGGCCGGGCTTTGGTGCCAGCGGCATTGGCGGCAACAACGCGCCCAGCCCTTCATCCTCGCCTGGCTGGCCGCCAACGCGCTGGGCTTTGCCTTCGCGGGCGGAGATGGCGTGGGCCGCAATGTGTTCTTCGAGGCCGTGCTGTTGAACACGGTGCTGGCCATGGTGGAATGTGCGGAAGCCCCCCGCTCCTGGCGTGCCGTGCTGCTGCTGTTTCCCTTGGTTTGGGCGCCGGCGCATTTCATTTCTGTTTTGCATGAGGACCAGGCGCTGCCCCGGGCACGAGCGGATTTCGCGGCGGGTGTTGCGGCGTTGAAAGCGGTGCAGGGGCCGGTGGTGTGTGAAAACCTGCTGCTCTGCGCGCGGGCGGGCCATGTTCCGGCCTTCTCGCCCTATTTCGTGGAAAGCCAACTCCGGCTTGGCCGCATCTCTCCCGCCGCCATCACCGCGATGCTGCCCGGCTTAAAAGCGGTCGAGATTGGCACCACCGACCTGCCAGACCCGCCGCGCGATGTCATGTACCCGCCGTCGTTCCTGGCGGCGTTAAAACAGAATGACCGGCTGATTCTAGCCCGCCCAAGCCTCGCCATCTGGGTGCCGCGACATTAAAGGGGCGGTTTGCCAGCGCCAAAGCCGCCATGCTATGCAGGCAGAGCGGTCAAAGCCGGGTTTTGTCCGGTTTTCAATCATTTCCCGGAGCGTGAGCGGTACAGGGCATGGCAAAAAAACTCATTTGGGGCCGGGCCTGGCATGGCCGTTCCTACGATCTGGGAAAAATGACACTGGCGGAACTCTGGGCCGCCTATCTCACCTACCCGGCCATCAGCCTCTACGCCGCCTTGGCCGTGGCCTCTGGCGCCTATGCGCTGCTCACCGCCTGGCATTGGCAGCAGATCGTGGTGCCCGCCGTGGCGGTGCTTCTGGTCTATCCGGTGGTTTGGTACGGGCTGCACCGTTTTGTGCTGCATGGCCGCTGGCTTTACCGGATGCGCTGGACCTCCGGGCTCTGGAAGCGCATCCATTTCGACCATCATCAGGACCCGCATAGGCTGGAAGTGCTGTTCGGCGACCCGTTGAACACCATTCCCACCATGCTCATCATCACTCTACCCATTGGCTATGAGCTGGCGGGGTGGACCGGCATGGCCGCCGGATTCTGCACCGCCCTTGTTACCACCTGCGTGTATGAGTTCTGCCACTGCATCCAGCACTTAAACTACAAGCCAAAAAACCGCCTCATCCAGAAGCTCAAGCGCGACCATCTGCTGCACCATTTCCAGAACGAGACCGTGAACTACGGCATCGTTTCCTTCCTGCCGGATGAGCTGTTCAACTCCTACGTCGCCAACCCGAAAGACTGCCCGAAGAGCCCCACCGTGTTCAATCTGGGCTACGACCTGGAAGAAGCGCGCCGTTACCCGTGGGTGATGGAGCTAACCGGCGCGCCTCCGCGCGACAAACCCCCAGGTGCGACGCAGGAGTCCTCCATCCAATGAGCGGCATTCAGATTATTCCTGTTTCGGGCAAGAAACTTCTCAAACGGTTTATCCTGCTGCCGGAGCGGCTGCACAAGGCCGACCCCGCCTATATCGCGCCGCTGCATATGGAGCGTGAGGAAGCCCTTGGCCACAAGAACCCGTTCTTCGGCCATGCGGAGGTGCAGTTTTGGCTGGCGGTGAAAGATGGCCGCGATGTCGGCCGCATCTCCGCGCAGATCGACACGCTCGCGCTCTCATTAAACCCCGACGCGCCGGGGCTGTTTGGAATGCTGGCGGCGGAGAACGACGAGGAGATTTTCCGCATCTTGCTGGAAACCGCCGCCAACTGGTTGCGTGAGCGCGGCATGGCGCGGATGCAAGGGCCGTTCAACCTCAACATCAACGAGGAAACCGGCGCGCTGATCGACGGGTTTGATACGCCGCCAATGCTGCTGATGCCGCATGACCTGCCTTACGTCGCCCAGCAGCTTGAAGCCATGGGGATGCAAAAAGCGAAGGATGTGATCGCTTATCTCTACGATATTCGCGTGGAGTTTCCTGCCAGCGTGCAGCGCCTGCTCTCGCGCGCGCTGCCACCGGGTCTT
>JAKBCD010000409.1 GCA_021808205.1 Pseudomonadota bacterium
CGCCAAACCTCGCCAGCCTGCTCGCCTTGCGGCTCATTGCTGGCATTGGCGTGGGCGCGGAATATTCGGCCATCAATGCCGCCATCACCGAGTTGGTGCCCAGCCGCTCACGCGGGCGGGCGGCGGCCCTGGTGCTGAATTTCTGGCCGTTGGGCAGTTTTGTCGCGGCGCTGCTGGCTTGGCTGGTCTTCTCAGCGTTGCCGCCAGAGTTTGGCTGGCGCGTGGTGTTTGGGATTGGCGGCCTGGTGGCGCTGTCCGCCGCCTGGTTCCGCCGCCATCTGCCCGAAAGCCCGCGCTGGCTATTAGAAGCCGGGCGGGGAGACGACGCGCGAGCCATCGTCGAGGGCATAGAAGCTGGGCTGACCAATTTTATTCCGGCCTCAGCGCCGCCGGTGATTGCGCGCGTGAAGCGCGAGGCCGGGCAGTTTTCGCGCCTGGTGCGCCAATATCCGGGGCGCCTCATGCTGGGCGCTGCGCTCGATTTCGCGGAGGCCACGGGCTATTATGGGCTGTTCGCATTCCTGCCCATCGTCGTGCTGCCGGCGCTGCATCTGCCGCCCGCGTCGCTGCCGCTGTTCTATCTGGCGGGCAGCGTGGGCGCGGCCTTTGGCGGGCTGGCGGCGGCCGGGCTGCTGGACCGTGTGGGGCGCAGCTGGACGGTGGGCGGCTTCTACCTTGCCACCGCCCTGGGGCTGGTGGGATTTGCCGCCGTGAGCTCGCTGGGCGCCGGGGCGATCATGCTGGGCTTCGCCTTGGTCAATCTGCTCGCTACTGGCAGCTGGATCGCCGCTTATCCAACCTTCTCCGAACTCTTCCCCACCGCGCTGCGTGCCACCGGCATCGGGGTGTCGGTGACGGTGGGGCGCATCGGCGCGGCGCTTTCGCCCTTCGTGGTGGGGTATGTCGGCGCGCGCAGCATGGCCGCCGCGCTGCTGCTGCTGGCGGCCGCCTGGGCGCTGGGGGCGGTCACGATCCTGGTCTGGCGTCTGCGTGGCGGCGTCGAAGCGCGCGGGCTGGCGCTGGAAAACCTGGCCCCGAATGTCTGAATTGATCCTGACCGGCAAAGCGCTGCTATTCGGGGGCGTCTATAGCAATCTCCAGGCACTGCAAGCGTTGTTCACTGCCGCGCGGCACCATGGCATCCCGCCGGAGCGGATGATCTGCACCGGCGATATCGTGGCTTATGGCGCCGATCCGGTCCCCTGCCTGGCGCTGATCCGCGAAGCCGGTATCCCCACAGTGATGGGCAATTGCGAGGAGCAACTCGCCGAAGGCGCGGCCGATTGCGGCTGCGGCTTCACGCCCGGCTCGGCCTGCGACCGTCTCTCCGCGGCTTGGTTTGCCTACGCCAGCGCGCGGGTGGGCGATGACGACCGCGCCTGGATGGCGGCGTTGCCCCAGCGGCTGGATCTGCGTCTTGGCCACCACCGTCTGGCCGTGCTTCACGGTGCGCCCAGCCGGGTCAACCGGTTTCTCTTTGCCTCGGACCCGGACGAGGTTTTCGCCCAGGAACTGGATTTGGCCGGGACGGATGGCGTGATCGCCGGCCATTGCGGCTTGCCCTTCACGCGCGCCCTGAAGGATGGCCGGGTTTGGCATAATGCGGGCGCCATCGGCCTGCCCGCCAATGACGGAACAGCGCGCGGCTGGTACGCCATCGTCGAGGACCAGGACGATCATCTGGCTTTTACCCTGCACCCGCTGCATTACGATTACGGGCAAGCCGCCGCCGCCATGCGCGTGGCTGGCCTGCCGGAGGACTATGCGCAGGCGCTGGAAACCGGCATCTGGCCGAACCTCGATATCCTGCCGCATGCGGAGCGCGCGGCCACCGCCACGCCCTTACCCGACATGCCCAAGCCGGACGCGCAGGTGAAGCTGGAGCGGCTGGAGACGCTATGGTTCAACACCGGCACGCTTTGCAATTTGGCCTGCAAGGACTGCTATATCGAAAGCAGCCCGCGCAATGATGCGTTGTCCTGGCTTAGCCTTGCCGCCGTTCGCAGCTTGCTGGATGAAGCCGCCTGGCGTCACCCGGAGCTGCGCGAAGTGGCATTCACCGGCGGCGAGCCTTTCATGAATCCCGAGATCATGCAGATGCTCGAAGCCGCTCTCGATCGCGGCTTGCGCGTTCTGGTGCTGACCAATGCGATGACCCCGCTGCGCCACCATTTGCCAGCGTTACACAAGCTTGCCGGGCGGGATCTGCATCTGCGCGTCTCGTTGGACCATTACACGGAAGCAGGGCACGCGGCCTTGCGTGGCCCGCGCGCCTGGAACACCGCGCTGGAGGGGGTTTCGGCATTGCTGGCGGCTGGCTTCGTGCCCTCCATCGCTGCCCGCTTTGACCCCGCCGAGGAAGATGAGGCCGCCACCCGCGCCGGGTTCGCGGCTTTGTTCCGCCGCCAGGGCTGGGACATCGACGCCTATGACGCGCAGCATCTGGTGCTGTTCCCGGAGATGAGCGTGCCCGCCGCAGCACCCGGTGTGAGCGCCGCAGCCTGGAGGGCGTTGCGCCCACGTGGGGCGGATGCCATGTGCCGCACCGCGCGGATGGTGGTGCAGCGCAAGGGGGTGCTGGATGTATCGATCGTCGCCTGCACCTTGCTGCCGTTCGAGCCGCGCTTCGATCTGGGCTGCACGCTGGCCGAAGCGGCAAAGCCCGTCACCCTCGACCACCCGCATTGTGCCCGGTTTTGCGTATTCGG